>NZ_JANFYJ010000080.1:0-1283 GCF_024460495.1 Hungatella sp. SL.1.14
TTGAATGGAGGCGTTATTTAGTGAAGTTAAAGACGAATTACAAAGATGCATTATTCGACGGAGCCCGAAAGTACCGGATTACGGCAAATGCAGATGGAACATCGGGAATTGCGGATGAGACGGTGTATACCCAGGAAGGTGATCTGTTTGGAGCCAACGACATAAATGCAACAAATGAAGCCGTGAATAAACTGGGAAACCGCCGGATATTAAAGCTTACGGCCGCGGGCTGGAGCGGTTCTTACCCGTTCACTCAGACAGTAGACGCTGCGGGGATCACCGTGGCTGATGATATCAAGGTGATTGGAGTTTACGTTCCGGCGAACGCCACATTAGAACAGGTGAAAGCCTGGAATAAGGCGGCAGGGTACCTGATGTGTAATCCGGATGGGGTGGCAGATGGGAAAATAACCTTTAAGGCATATAAGAAGCCGGCAGTAGATTTTCAGATTTTGACAGAAGGAGCGTGAGACAATGGGAAAAGTAATACCAATGTTGGGTGGTGGCGGGAACGCGGATAGTGATGAACTTACCGCTTGCAGGCAGCATGTGTTAGAAAATTATACGGCCATTACACATGATACAGATGGAGAACCCGGCACTGGAACGATGCCTAATCTAACAGCTGGATCGACGGTAAATCATGCTACAGGTAACGCTACTAAAGTAATTGTAGGAGATGAGGCTTTTATTTCTACAAATACCGATGGAGTCACGCGGGCAGAAATACGTTATAATAATAAACCAGGATACATTGAAGGGAATACGTTATTAGGCGTAGAACAATCCAAAATGGCTAATGCAATCGGACTTAATTCTCTCAAAATAAGTGCCGGAAATACTGTTCTTGGTGTCCAGGGAGATGCGTGGACAGTATGGACTGGAGACGCTAGCGCTGAATCAGGCCACGTATTGCCTGGTAAGACCTATTGGCGTAACGGTGTCAAAATGACAGGAAATATGGCGATTCAGAATGCAGATGTATCAGGAAGTGATAGAGCCTATGCAACGAATGTAAGTGCGTGGGGCGGCGTGATATGTTTGGGGGTACGCAATGGGCATTATCTGAACGGCGTCAATTGGATCCAGGCGGATATCGCAGGCTTACAGGCCGCAAATATTCGCGAAGGTATAAACATAGGCGGATTAACGGGTACATTAAAAGATATGTCGGTGAACCATGTCCCTTTTGATGGTGCGTCCTTTTCCGGAGTCCTGGCGAAGGGCGCTGAAATATGTAATTGGTATAACAATAACGTGCTTAGAAATCCTGTAGAAATAAC
>NZ_JANFYJ010000081.1:0-1100 GCF_024460495.1 Hungatella sp. SL.1.14
TGTACACGATGCCCGACTTCCCGGCGGCGGACATCATCAACGCAGCGGCGGTTGGAACTGTATCGGGGCTTGCAGCTACCGGTATCAACCAGGCGTACAAGCAGCTGACGAAATAAGCTGTTGCGATCTCGCAACGGTTATATCATCACAACTTTTTTTGGGCCTGGGAGTAATCCTGGGCCTTTTTCTTTTAAGGAGGATTTATGATACCTATTACAAAACAGATCAAACAAATTAATTGCTATGCAAGTCAGAATCACCCAAAGTACATCGTAATCCATGAGACTGACAATTTTAACCGTGGCGCCGGGGCTGCCGCTCATTCCAGGGCGCATAATAATGGCAATCTGGCTACATCAGTCCACTATTACGTTGACGATGTGTCGATCTACCAGACGCTCAACCACACGGACGGAGCCTGGGCAGTCGGAAAGCAGTACGGTACTCCACTGGTGGCCGGAGTCAATAACAACAACACGATCAACATCGAGATATGTGTTAATCCTGACAGTAACTACGACAAGGCACGGCTGAACTGTGTAGACCTGGTGCGGTATCTGATTCGGGAGACGGGGATCCCTGCTGATCGAGTAATCCGGCACTACGATGCAAAACGCAAATGGTGCCCGCGCAAGATGATGGACAGCCCGGAGTTATGGACGGACTTCTGCCTGCGGATCCGCGGCCAGGAAGATGAAGTGAAGAGTTTTGAAGACGGCGCCGGGAACTGGCATTTTACGATTAATGGCGAGTTGCAGAAGACGCGCTGGGTAAAATATAAGAATAAGTGGTTCTACGTGGACGATTCCGGGAATATGGTCACGGGGTATGCGGTCATTGGCGGCATGGCCTATATGCTTAATCCGTCAAAAGCGGATATGGCAACGTATGGGGCGCTGTTGGTCACGAAGAATCTCGACCAGGGCAATCTTGAGGTACAGCACGTCGAGTAATATAATAAGGGCGGTCCGAGTGGGCCGCCTTACTTCATATAAGGGCAATAATATCGAAATATAAAACCCCGGATTGCTCCGGGGTCAGGCCCATCGTGTTACGCATTGGTTAAGAGGCTTGATGGGATCTGTTGATCTAAATATGAT
>NZ_JANFYJ010000082.1:0-999 GCF_024460495.1 Hungatella sp. SL.1.14
CAGGCTGGTATACAGAAGCAACCGGTGGAAGACGATTCACCCAGGAAGATAAGATCACGGAAAGCATGACCGTTTATGCGAGATGGACTGCAAATAATGAGGTAGTGCTGACGTATGACAAGGCAGCGGCTGATGCAGCAGAGGTGCTTCCGAATACGACGGAGACGGTGCTGAGCGGCCAGAGTCTTACGAATGCAGGAAAAGATCTTGGGAGAACGAGCCGTCCCGGCTATACGTTTGAAGGCTGGTATACAGAAGAAAACGGAGCTGGAAAACAGTTCGATGCAGCCTATGTAATAGCAGAAAGCATGACTGTCTATGCGAAATGGACAGCAAATGCTGAAGTAATGCTGACGTATGACAAGGCAGCGGCAGATGCAGCAGAAGTGCTTCCGAATACGACGGAGACGGTGCTGAGCGGCCAGAGCCTTACAAATGCGGGAAAAGAGCTTGGAAGAACGAGCCGTCCCGGCTATACGTTTGAAGGCTGGTATACAGAAGAGAATGGAGCTGGAGAACAGTTCGATGCAGCCTATGTAATAGCAGAAAACATGACTGTCTATGCGAAATGGACAGCAAATGCTGAAGTAACCCTGACGTATGACAAGGCAGCAGCAGATGCAGCAGAAGTGCTTCCGAATACGACGGAGACGGTGCTGAGCGGCCAGAGTCTTACGAATGCAGGAAAAGATCTTGGAATCACAAGCCGTCCCGGCTATACGTTTGGAGGCTGGTATACAGAAGAGAACGGAGCTGGAGAACAGTTCGATGCAGCCTATGTAATAGCAGAAAACATGACTGTCTATGCAAAATGGACAGCAAATGCTGAAGTAACCCTGACGTATGACAAGGCAGCGGCAGATGCAGCAGAAGTGCTTCCGAATACGACGGAGACGGTGCTGAGCGGCCAGAGTCTTGTAAATGCAGGAAAAGAACTTGGAAGTACGAGCCGCCCGGGTTATACATTTGGAGGCTGGTATACAGAAGAGAACGGAGCTG
>NZ_JANFYJ010000083.1:0-990 GCF_024460495.1 Hungatella sp. SL.1.14
AGGCAGGGCACCCAATAAAAGAAAGAGCCGGAGAGGACTACAAACGATTCATAGCGGCCATGAAACGATTGGGATATGATTTTGACAGCCGGGAACTGGTAGCGGCAGATTACGGAGCGCCGACAACACGGAAGCGTTGGTATGCAATCTTCCGGAGAGATGGGAAGCGGATTACATGGCCGGAGCCGACACACAGTAAGAACGGAGCAGATGGCCGGCAGAAGTGGTTAGAATGCGGAGATTATATTGATTGGTCGGATTTGGGACGTTCCATATTTGACCGGCCCCGCCCTCTGGCAGATGCCACCATGAAACGGATAGCAAACGGATACGTTAAGTATGTTGTTAACAATCCGCAACCGTACATAGTTAACAATCAGAGCGCCGTTTCCTTTATGATTCAGTATCACGGGGAAACGCGGGAAGGAGATTCTCGCGGCCAACTGCTGACAGAGCCGATAAAGACAATTGATACCAGCAATCGGTATGGTCTGGTTACGGCATTTGTTACTAAATTTTATAAAAGCGGAACCGGTCAGAGTTGCGAAGAGCCTTTACATACGATTACCACTTCACCGGGGCATTTCGGGCTTATATCCGCATTTTTAATTAAGTATTACGGTAGCGGTTGCGGACAGGAAGCAGGAAAGCCACTGGGGACCATCACAACAAAGGACCGGTTCGGTCTCGTAAACGTGGTAACTGACATTGATGGAGAACAGTATATCTTGAAAGATATCTTCCTCCGTATGCTGAAACCAGAGGAGCTTAAGCGGATGCAGGGATTTCCAGAGGATTACATACTTAACCGGGACATAGAGGGCAAGCCGTACCCCGTCGGGGAACAGGTGGCGCGGATCGGAAATAGCGTGGTGCCGATAATGGCGCAGGCACTGGTATCTGCAAACTGTCCGTATCTCAAAGTCGGCGAAAGAATGCCGAATATGAGGATCGACGACAGCCACGAACAACTACGGTTTGCTTAACAAA
>NZ_JANFYJ010000084.1:0-953 GCF_024460495.1 Hungatella sp. SL.1.14
GCGTCAGGAGACAGGGAAGGCATATCTAAACACCGGTTATATCTCGGAGGCTGTGGCCGGCGCTGACGGGACGTTTGCGGTTAATCCTGCCGTAGAAATCAGCCTGGAAGCGCGGTATAAATGTTTCAGACTGACTTTGAAGTTTGGCCGGAACAATCCGGACACGGTAATTTTCCACGCCAGCCTAGCCGGGGAGCCGCGGGAAGATTATATGGTATCCGGGCTGACAGCCATGACAGTTATCAGTCACGAGTTTCCGGAGTTTGACCGGCTGGTTCTGGAATTCACGAAAGGCTGTCCGTATAACCGGGTGATACTGAATAACATCATTTTCGGGGACAGCACGGATTATATGCTGGAATACGGCCACGAACTTACGAAGACGCCAAAGGGGACACAGCTTCCCAAAGTCAGGGAACTGCATGTGGTCAGGACCTTCTATAGCCAGGGCGTTGAGGTGAAGGAACTGGCGAAAGAGACCGTCACCGTGAGCGCCGCGGATAACCGGTATACGATCTATTTTTCAGCCCCGTCTTATGACCTGTCTTGTACGATTACAGAGCCTCAGGCAGGCCAGACGGCGGTGATTGTGGACAGTAGCAATTATTATGCTACCGTAGAACTGACAGGCGTTACAGGGGCATGTGAAGTATTGATAACAGGCCGGGAATATATCGTCACACAGGCCAGAGTCAGCCGGCGGTTGAATCCAACCGGGAGATTGGAACAGTGGGAGAACCCGCTGGTGTCCGATGTCGTTCATGCGGCTGATCTGGCGGACTGGGTCGGAGACTACATGCGTGCAGACCGGGAGTATGACCTTCAGTACCGCGGGGAACCGAGGATTGACGCCAACGACATAGCATTCCTGGAAAATAAATATGTGCCGGGCCTGCTCCTGCGGGTGTATGACCATACGCTAAAATTTAATGGTGCGCTAAGCGGAACGATAA
>NZ_JANFYJ010000085.1:0-947 GCF_024460495.1 Hungatella sp. SL.1.14
TTACCTGAGCCATGGCAGTTCGCACCTGCCGGGCTCTTTTTCTTATCCTTCTTTTCTGCCTTGCTAAAGCAGGCTATGTCATATATATCCATTACTTCCGCAATAGCTTTCGTGTACGCCGATTTCTCGCACGCCGGTGCCTGATTCCGTAGAGTTTCAAGCCGGTAAATTATATTGAGTATGATTTTATGCACTCTGTTCACCTCCCAAAAATTTATTGATAAAATACTGCTGACCTTTTCCGGTAACTTTTGGCGTCCTGGTCGTTACATTACAGCCGTTTCCGTCCAGATGAGTACTTTCTTTGATTTCAAACAGCCCCATCTCCATAGACCGCTGCGTTGGCATGTTCCAGTCTGCGCCTTTACGCCTGATCAGATATCCGTTATCGCGGAGCCATGTAAAAAGCCGTTGGGCGCCCATATCTACACCGTTCTGCTTTAATAGCTTTGCCATATCTCCCACGAGGATTGATGTATGACTCGCCGTAACAGCATCGGCAAATATTTCTTTCGGCCTCATTCGGGTGATATCGCTCTGTAGCCGGTTGATTGTCTGATCTGCCATCTTTAACGCCCGGGCGAAGACCTGTTCCGGTGTATTCCACGCTTTTTCCAAATCCAAGAGATACTGCCGCAACTCCATTCCTTTATTTGTTCTCTGCAACATACAAATCTGTTTTGCCATATCCACAGACAGGTCGTAATCTTCGACTTCCCTTCGTACATCTCTTGTACCCTCGGTTTGAACCCGTACTTTTTTGTTCGGGGTTGAAAAATCACTGCCCTGCTCAAAACCATATCCGCGGTACCTTTCAAACCATTTACTAAAACGTTCGGTTCCTTTTGTTCCTCCGTCTTCGGAAAGCAGATCATATAAATCCCTTGCCGACACCGTAGGTTGTCCGCTCTCATAGCTTATTTTCATTAGCTCATCCACTTTCTCAC
>NZ_JANFYJ010000086.1:0-856 GCF_024460495.1 Hungatella sp. SL.1.14
GCCTCCCACCTATCCTGTACATGCAGTACCGAATCCCAGTATCAAGCTGGAGTAAAGCTCCATGGGGTCTTTCCGTCCTGGCGCAGGTAACCAGCATCTTCACTGGTACTTCAATTTCACCGGGTGCATTGTCGAGACAGCGCTCAAATCATTACGCCTTTCGTGCGGGTCGGAACTTACCCGACAAGGAATTTCGCTACCTTAGGACCGTTATAGTTACGGCCGCCGTTTACTGGGGCTTAAATTCAAAGCTTCGGATTGCTCCTAACCTCTCCTCTTAACCTTCCAGCACCGGGCAGGCGTCAGCCCATATACCTCACCTTTCGGTTTTGCATAGACCTGTGTTTTTGCTAAACAGTTGCTTGAGCCTATTCTCTGCGGCCCACTCTCGTGGGCACCCTTTATCCCGAAGTTACAGGGTCATTTTGCCGAGTTCCTTAACAATGCTTCTCCCGCCGGCCTTAGGATTCTCTCCTCATCCACCTGTGTCGGTTTACGGTACGGGCACGTATTACACAATAGCGGCTTTTCTTGACAGCCCCTATACCAACTTCCCTACTTTTGTTCGGTACGCTTAACGCTTTCCTGTTGTTAAACGGATTTTCCAGTCTAACCAGTCCGGCGCTTGCCCCGGTCTTTTCATTCCCGGGTTTGGCTTCGGTTCTGTGTCCCCACAGTTCTGATAATACGCGGTACAGGAATTTCAACCTGTTGTCCATCGACTACGTCTTTCGACCTCGCCTTAGGCCCCGACTTACCCAGAGCAGATCAGCTTTACTCTGGAAACCTTAGATATTCGGCCTGGAGGATTCCCACCTCCATCTCGCTACTCATTCCGGCATTCTCTCTTCTTAAC
>NZ_JANFYJ010000087.1:0-845 GCF_024460495.1 Hungatella sp. SL.1.14
ATTACTCATCTAAGATTCATAGCGTTGAATCTCTGGTCTTAGGTTTGTTATCGCTGTACGTTACAGCAACAACGAGTTTATAATTTTCGGTTATATCTGTTACGATATAACACCTCGGATGTCTTGAATTGTTTTCCACAGGTTTGATGTTCTTGCGAACCTCTCCTCTGTTTCAACTTTTCTAGATATATTCAATATGTGGTTTTCAAGGTACATGCTGGCATGACTCCCGGTTACCTTACGGCTTCCTTCCTTCATACCGAATGGAGATGGAGAGATTCGAACTCTTGACCCCCTGCTTGCAAGGCAGGTGCTCTCCCAACTGAGCTACACCCCCATATTTATGTCAAATACCGGATGCTGGTCTTCCCTTTTCAGGCAATCCCTTTATTCTTTTGTTTCTTTCCACTTACTTATCTCCTGGGAGTTAAGTAGTGGGCTTAAGTGGACTCGAACCACCGACCTCACGCTTATCAGGCGTGCGCTCTAACCGGCTGAGCTATAAGCCCTTTTGTAAAATCTGGCACCCACCTGCTCTCCCATGCCGTCTCCAGCATAGTACCATCGGCCGCTTAAGTCTTAACCATCGTGTTCGGGATGGGTACGGGTGTTTCCCCTAAGCGCATCGGCACCAGAAATTTCTAGTCTTTCTTGGCGTTTCTTATTCAATTACTTTTATCTTCTTTGAAACACAAGACTCAACAGTATCTAAAACCCTTACTTCTTCTTCCTTAGAAAGGAGGTGATCCAGCCGCACCTTCCGATACGGCTACCTTGTTACGACTTCACCCCAGTTATCAGTCCCGCCTTCGGCAGCTCCCTCCTTGCGGTTGGGTCACTGACTT
>NZ_JANFYJ010000089.1:0-759 GCF_024460495.1 Hungatella sp. SL.1.14
CCCATCTGGATAATCGGGTTGGGCCGGTGTTCTTTACTCTTACCATATTTCTTATCCCCATCCTCCTGCTCAATTTCAAAGTAATAATTCGTACAGTCGTAGTAGAGGATATGATCATTACGTTTCGTTAAGAAGTTGCTGTTCTTATAGAGTTCTGCCTGTATCAGATCACTTTCCTGAGCAAGGACGCTTAAGGCCCGGTATACATCATGGAGCTCATAGCCTGGCTTCTCTAAGAATCCACAGGCAGCTTTATAGGAAGAACGTTTGCTGGAAGGTTCCATGACCCTCGTATAGATCAGATCGGAAAGGATCGCATTGAGATCGTATTCAAACTGATGCTTGTCCCGAATCTTTCTGCATACCCGGTTTAGTCCCAGGCTATAGTAGATGTATTGCAAAAATAAGTATCCACCTTGAAACCGTTTTTCCTTGTTGTAATCGATCTTTTTATCAGCACGTAAAGGGATCAATACTGTTTTTACATCCTTTTGAGCCTTATACTTTTCCGTTTCGATCTCCGCCTGTTTTTTTGCCCATCTCATGACATCATCCCGGGTCGGTCCATGCTCCACTAACAGTTCATTTAATGTTCCAAGTTTTCGTATGGTCTTAGATGTGGACTTCCCCTCTGAATTTATATAGGATTGTCTGATGTAAAAGGATTCCGCATTTTTGGACTTCGTTGTATCAACCTTCATAATAATCACCCCATCCCTATTTTACCACAAAAAGCTAAAAAAGGCTATATATTAAAAC
>NZ_JANFYJ010000009.1:0-198316 GCF_024460495.1 Hungatella sp. SL.1.14
TTTCCCATTCGAGGGGAAAACCTGATAATAGCGTATCTGATAATGCTCATCTTTTTTACAAGAAAGTGAGGATTTATGGAAAATAATTTAAAAAATCAACATTATAAAAATATGAGTATAAAGCCTCCACTTCCTCCGTGTGGCGATCTTTCCTCTGTTTCTGCAAAAACTGGGAGAGGGTAGAAAAGCCACCGGTAAAATTCAGCCCTTTTTCCTCGGTCAGCATCAAGCGTCCATCTTCCGTCAGTTCCAACGGCTCTGTCATCAGAACGGAGCCTGCATGGTTTACAACCACTCGTTCTTCCACACAGACCGGATCTCCAGGATCGTAGTCAGAACCGCGCAGGTCATAGCAATAAACGCCCTCTGGCAGATTATCGCGAGCAATCCGTCCGTTGGAGAACAGACCAAGTTTATCAAACAGCTCGATCTCCTGATATTGCTCGTCATTGGCAATCTGGATCTTTTCCTGATTGTGGAGCTTGCTGTGAGCAATCTCGTGAACCGTGGCCGAAACCGTCTGCACCTCGCTCATGCCCTGACGAATGGCAATTTTCTGATGATCGGCAGAAAAATAGCCGTCCGTATCGGCGGCCATTGCTTCAAAAGTAATCGGCACCGGTGCGCTGCGGCGCAGGGCCTCCATGAATGCCTCATAATTTGGCACATTGCCGGAAAGGGAGGAAGCAAGCTCCGGCAAAGGTTTACCGTCGGTCTGACTCACATCAAAGACCTTGACAGGGCGAAACATGGGAATCTCGATTTCTTTTTCCTCTGTGACGATCTTTCCGTCTTTATCCAGAATCGGAGCCTTGGTATCTGGGTCCAGCTTCTGCTCCTCGATTTTCTTCTTATACGGTGTGGGAGCGATGATGGTAATGCCATGCTCGCCTTTTTTTACATGACGCTCAAACTGGTCTTTCCACTTATTGTATCCGGCTACCAATGTGGCGTCCGGCTTCTGCATATAGATGAGCATGGTGTTGTTTACCGAATAGCGGTGGAAGCGGGACATGACGGACAGATAGCGCATATACTTTTCACTCTCAAACAGTTCTTTGATGCCCTGCTCGATGCCATCTGTGATTTCCCTTAGCCGTTCTCGGTTGGTGGGTTTGT
Organism: Hungatella sp. SL.1.14; assembly: GCF_024460495.1. NCBI lineage: Bacteria > Bacillati > Bacillota > Clostridia > Lachnospirales > Lachnospiraceae > Hungatella > Hungatella sp. SL.1.14. The sequence goes on from NZ_JANFYJ010000009.1 coordinate 1,120, forward strand.
TCTCAGCCATGATTTTCAATCTCCTTTCCAAGTGTGTGATTTCTGCTGTGTGTTCTGCAATCCATGCCTTTTGTTCTTCTTCACTTTCATAAAGAAAAAGGTCCAGCAGGTACTCTACATAGGATTTCTTCTGGATTGCTTCCACAAAGCGGGGGTGCGGTTCTTCCTCCGGTGTCCTTGGAGAACGGTCGGCTTCCCATTTTTTCAGCAGATAGTAGTAATCGGACAGTACGCGGTAACAGCGCTGTCGATCCTCCCGAAACTTCTGTGCCTCAGTTTTTTGCCGGACATATCTCCTGCGGGGCGGGGCCTGACTGTCATAGATCAGGCCAAAGTCCTGTGCCAGTTTCTCCGCCGCTTCTTTTGGGGAGAGGTTAAAGAGCTTTGCGGTAAAGTCGATCACATCCCCATCTTCACCGCAGCCAAAGCAGTGGAATCGCTGGTCTACCTTCATGCTGGGGTTCTTATCATCGTGGAAGGGACAGCAGGCCATGCCATTTCGTTTGACCTCGATCCCATAAAACTCTGCCGCTTCTCTGGTGCTGACCGACTGCTTGACTGCTTCAAATACATTCTCTGCCATGTGCCTTTAACTGCCGGACTTTCGCATAGGAGGCTGGTATCCGGCGGCTTTCGCCCGTTCACTGGCAGCTTTGCGACGCTCGGCGCTGTATGGCTCCCGGACTAATACACACCGCTTTGGAACGGTAAAGTTATGGGCATCCTTTCGGGTGATCTGGTCGGGGTGCTTTTTTGCCAGCAGTTCCAGCTTCTCCATCAGACGGGGATCGTGGGTGTAGACCTCAGCCATTGGTTCTGCCTGGTTATAGAGGAGAATGGTTTCCCGTTCCACTAAAGAGAGCTTCATCGGCTGCCTCCTTTCCGCTGGTCAAATTCCAGCTTGAAGTTGGCATACTGTCCATCGTCCTCCAAAACCACAGTGGCATCGTAGGTCTTGCCGGTTTTCTCCGAATATAGCCCCGTCACACGGACACAGCCATCGTTCAGCAGCGCAGACACCACAGCTTTGGTCGGCTGTTTTTTCTTGGCAGCCCACCATTTGTTGTTTTTCCAGATTGCAAATTTACAAGAATCATTCTGACAGAAGAAACCTTTTTGCAGTTCTGCAACTTCACCGCCGCAGCGAGGGCATTTGCCCACCACCTCACGGGGCGGAGTAAACAGGTACTCGGTTCCCTTGATGACCTGATAAGTTCCCACCAGATCTTTCAGCATGGTGCTGATCCCGTCCAGAAACTCCTCTGGTGCAAGCTGCCCGCGCTCGATCTCGCCCAGGCGATACTCCCACTCGGCAGTCAGAAGCGGCGATTGCAGCTGTTCCGGCAGGACGGTGATCAGGGAAACTGCATCGTGGGAAGGAAGAAGCTGCACCGTTTTCCTGCTCTTTTTTCGTTCCAGAAAGCCGGCAGATACCAGCTTTTCCAAAATACCGGCACGGGTGGCCGGTGTCCCCAGACCTTTTCGCTCGGCGTCCTCCGGCATATTCTCTTTTCCGGCAGTCTCCATTGCGGACAACAAGGTATCCTCCGTAAAGTGCTGAGGCGGACTGCTTTTGCCTTCTTTGACGATTGCCGCAGAAACCGAAAGGGTCTGTCCTTCGGTCAGCTCCGGCAGGGCTTTCTCTGCGCCCTCTTTTTTCGGCTCTGCATCCTTCATTTTGGCACGGTAAGTGTCCTCCAGTGCTTTCCATCCGAGGTGCTTCACCGTTTTTCCTTTGGCGGTAAACTCCCCATCGGCACACGCTGCAATCACAACGGTTTCCGAATAGATATAGGGCTGGGCTACGGCGCACAGCAGACGCAGGGCCACCAGCTCCAGCACCGCTTTTTCTCCCGCTGGAAGTGCAGAAAGATCTGCATCCTTGAGGTTTCTGGTAGGGATTACTGCGTGGTGGTCAGTTACTTTCTTATCGTTGATGACCGTATGCGGATCACAGGTAATGGCGATCCCTTTGCGAAACGGCATAGCACTGGCAACCAGATTCACCAGCACCGGCAGGCTGTCTGCCATATCACCAGTCAGATAGCGGCTGTCAGTACGGGGATAGGTGCAGAGCTTCTTTTCATACAGGCTTTGTAGATAGTCCAGGGTCTGCTGGGCTGTAAATCCAAGCAGGCGGTTGGCATCTCTTTGCAGGGTAGTCAGGTCATAGAGGGAAGGCGGCTTTTCGGACTTTTCCTTGCACTCCACCTTTTTGATTGTGACATTTGCACCCTGACAGGCTTCTTTCAGCTGCTCGGCAGCGGCCTTATTCGCCATGCGCTCCCCGGATACGGTAAGACCGGGCAGCTCCAGCGCCACGGTATAAAAGGGAACCGGCTGAAAGGTGTCGATCTCAGCTTCTCGCTGAACAATAAGCGCCAGCGTCGGGGACATCACGCGCCCGATGTTGAGGGTTCGGTGATACAGCACGGAAAAAAGCCTTGTCGCATTGATCCCCACCAGCCAGTCGGCCTTGGCACGGCAGAGGGCAGCATCTCGAAGTCCGTCATAGTCCGCACTGGGGCGCAGGTTTGCAAAGCCTTCCCTTATGGCGGAGTCTTCCATCGAAGAAATCCAGAGCCTTTTCATCGGCTTCTTGCAACCTGCCAGCTCATAGACGCTACGGAAGATCAACTCGCCCTCGCGTCCGGCATCGCAGGCATTTACCACCTCCGAAACATCCGGGGCATTCATCAGCTTTTTGAGAATATCAAACTGCTTTTTCTTATCCTTTCCCACCACCATCTGCCAATGCTCCGGCAGAATAGGCAGGTCATCATATCGCCACTTGGCATACTTGGGGTCATAACTGTCTGCATCCGCAAGACCGGCCAGATGGCCCACACACCAGCTGACACGCCAGCCATTACCCTCCAGATACCCGTCCTTACGAACGGTTGCGCCGATCACCGCCGACAAACTCTGGGCAACCGATGGTTTTTCGGCAATTACCAATTTATGTTGAGCCATGATGGTTCCTCCTCTCTTTGAGCCATCGGGACATTTCCCGGTGACAGATACCTACGCAGGGTCTTCCATAATTCCCGCAACCATAGCAGGGGTGGCTGTTGGGTAAAGAAGGAGGACGGGAAGTTTCCTTCCCGCCCTCCGGCCTGCGTGTCATCATGCGTTCATAGGGACTGTCTGTGAAACGGGTCATTTCACACTGTCCTCATCATCTTCTTCTGTGCTGCCCCCGTCAGCATCCGGTTCTTCCGACTCCTCATCCTCGGTTTCCCATTCCTCGGAATCTTCCTCGCCATAATCATAATCGTCCAGACTGTCATTGCCCTTGGTCTTAGGCTTGTTCTTAACGAGCTTCAAGTAGGCAAATACGCCACCGCCTCCCAGCAGAGCCAGCAAAAGGACTATCGCAGCCGGGTTTAATACGGCAGCCTTCTCTTTTTCCGGCTCCGATGTTTCTGCCGGAGGTTCCGGTGCTTTGCCCGTACATTTACTCTTATCAGTTGCGCAGACCAGGCAGGCCGTATTGACTGCCCCTGCTTCACATTTTGTTGAACAGCTGCATACCGCAGGCATCTCCTCTTTGGGTTTTCCATCTTCCATCAGCGCCGCAAGGTCTGCATCGTCCACCTGATTCAGAAAGTGAACAGCAGTCTCCTTGTCCTCATTAGCCCTGTCGATCAAAATGTAAAAATAGTTGCCAGCCTTGGTGGTAACGGTAATGAGCTGCTTATTGCCACCAAAATCATCCACCAGAGCGGCATTGCCATCTGGTGTAAGTGCCGGTGCCGGTTCTGCTTCTTCCACAATCACATTGCTGTCATTGGTAGAATCCTCTACCGGTGCCGCCGGAGCCTGTTCTGCCCCCTGTGCGAAAGCAGGGATCGTAAAGCCAAATGCCACAACCATTGTCAGGCAAAGGGCGGAAAGTGTTTTGCAAATCCTTTTATTCTTCATAAGCGGTAGCCTCCTGATTATTTGATTCCGACAGTGCTGTATCTCTGCCGTGGTTCATTCCACCGGAAAGCATAGCGTTCAGCTGTGCTGGAGTCATGCGTAACGCACGAACCATCTGAACGATTTCCAGATTCTCTGCCTCCGTTTTCTGTGCTTCCAGGGTCTTGAGCTTTTCCTGATATTCCGCAATCTTCTCACGGGTTTTCTCAATTTCCTGGTCGATACGTTCAATTTTGTTTTTTGCCATAACCGTTCACTCCTTTCCACAAAGTCTGTTACCAGTTCATCAGGCCGTAGCCCTTAATACTTTGATAATTCAGGTCATAACTTTTGATCTTGCAGGCATCGCCGGAATTTCCCTCCACCGTATAAACACGGCTGCCATCCGTACCGATCACGATACCCACATGGTCTGCTGTCCCATCCAAATCCCAATCAAAGAAAATTGCATCTCCGGGAGCCAGATTGTTATAGCCTCTTGCACCCCATTGTCCATGAGACTGGAACCACGGAACGCCCTGCCACTCACAGCCTGCAAAGCGCGGTTCACTTTTTCCAGCCTGGTTATAACACCAGGATACAAAGCAGGCGCACCACTCCACGCGGCTGTCAAAGCCATACCAGCTCCAATAAGGATAGCCGCCCACATTGCCCACCTGACGCTTGGCCAGTTCCACCAGCTGAGGATTGCCGGGGCGGGTACCGTTAATGAACTGCACACCGGACAGATCTTCCGAGCCGCTGGTATCAGGGGAACCGCCGCCAAACAACAGCGGCTTATTGCCCATGGTCTGCCGGTAAACCTGATACATTTCCATCTGCTCCGGGGTCAGAATCTCCGACGCCACAGCGGAAATGGGCTTGCTGGTGAGTTTCACATTCAAAATGTAATACTCATAGGGGACTTCTTCTGAGGTGGTCTCGCCGGTCTCCGGGTCGGTGGAGGTCTCCGTGCGGTAGCGAATCTCCACTTCCTCAGTAAGCGTCAGCTGATACTGTGCTGCAAACACACGCGCCAGCTCTGCCTGAGCGCTCTGCCGGGTGTAGCCTTGCAAAACGGCAGACAGAAATGCTGCCAGCTCATGAGGGTCATGACCGATCATACCAAGGTCATAGCGATACTCGTCATACCCTGGGTGGCTGCTTTCTATGTTGTCGATTTCCTCCTGCAACTGGGCTTCTCTGGCTGCATAATCTGCCTCCACCGCCAGCATTTCCGGGTCATCCGACGGATAGGTGGTGCCGGAGAGAACGGAACCGATGCTCTGCGCCATCATGGAGCAGGAGGACATGGTATTCATCAGCATACAGGTAATGAGGAACAAAACCCCTGCCATCAGGAAACCCTTCTTGTGGCGCATGACGAATGCCCCTGCCTGCTGTACCTTTTCTTTTACCGTCCTTGCGGCTTTTCCGGTTTTGGATGCAGCCTGGGCGGTATTTCCGGCAGTCTGACCGGCGTGTTTGGCGGCGGCATACTGCTTTTTAATGGCCTGCTTTTGCTGCCAGCGGGAAAACGGATTGCTGGCAAACTGGGGATTTTCCTGCAAAGATTTCTGGTACAGAACATTTATATTTGCCTTTTCCAGTTGGCGCTCTGCTTGGGCTGCTTTGCGATACGGCTTCAGCTTGTGGCTGCGATAGCCCTCCCGCACCAGATAAGCGCCGGTCTCCACCGCCTCCTCGGACTTGTGGGCGCTTTCCACGCCCACATTGTCCTGCTCTGTTTCCTGGATCTCTTTGTGGAGCTTGCCCGCAACCAGATGGACGGGAGCTTCCCTGACTCCTTGAGAAACTTTGGAAGGTGGCTTTTTCTTGTCCTCAAAGGTCAGCTTCGAGGTCTTTTTTCCGGTATCCGGGTCAATGACCCTCTGCCTGACCTTTTTCTTTGGGATATTGGCCTGCGCCTTATCTGCTCTGGCCGCAGCTTTCTCCGCTTTACGGATCGGCTTTTCCAGTGCAGGGTCAGACCGTTCCTCATCAGTAAAGCGCAGGCGCGGTTCCTTATTCAAACCATTCTCCCAGCATGAGGGAGGACATCATGTAGTGCAGCTCTGCATAAATGGCCATTCCCACCGGATCGTTGAACATACAGCCGGACAGGTAGGCATAAAACTGTGCCACCACATCGGACAGAATCTTCGCTTCGGTTCCTTCCAGAACCAGACCCCCCATACCTTCTTTGGCACGGATGGTGCTCCACACCTCTGCCAAACGGAGCAGCCCCACCTGACCGGTCTCATTCAGTTCGACTGCCTGATCTGCCGCCGTGCGGCACTCACTTACCGCATCAGCCATGACCGTAAGCAGCTGGCTGCGCTGGGCATTTACCGCCCTGTCAAAAAACATCAGCGGATTTTTATTCAAAATGTTGAGATTCATAATCATTCATCCTCCTTTTTCAATTCTTGAGGTTTGGTGGTCATAATGCGGTAAAGCTCGGTGTTCTTCGGGAAGTGATCCACGAAAGGCAGGATCGTGGAGCCATAGAACAGCAGGCCCTCGCCCTCACCGGAGTGGGTCACATAGCTAAGCTGGTGCGTGGAAATCCCCAGTTGCTTCGCCAAAATCTGGCGGTCTCCGCCTGCCTGGTTAAGCATATACACGAAGTCCGAGTTTTCAAAGATGTTCTCTACCTCGCGGCTGCTCAAAAGGTCTTTGACATTCTGGGTGATACCTGTCGGAATACCGCCCCATTTTCTGAATCGCTTCCAGATTTCCACCGTATAGGCGGCGGTCTGCTCCTCCTTCAAAAGCAGGTGCATCTCGTCGATGTAGTAGCGGGTAGACTTGTGAGCGGCACGGTTGATGGTAACGCGGTTCCACACCTGATCCTGTACCACCAGCATACCGATTTTCTTGAGCTGCTTGCCCAGTTCCTTGATGTCATAGCAGACAATCCGGTTATCAATGTCCACATTGCTCTGATGATTGAACACATTCAAAGAACCCGTTACATAGATTTCCAATGCCGTTGCAATGTATTGAGCTTCTTTTTCTTCCTGCTCCCGCAGCAAGTTATAAAGGTCCTCCAAAATCGGCATATTCTCCGGCTTTGGGTCATTGAGATATTCGTTGTAAACCAGCCGTACACAACGGTCAATAATGGTTTTCTGCACCGGCTGCAAGCCCTCCTTACCGCCCACGATCAGCTCACACAAGCTGAGGATAAAGTCAGACTTGAGTGACAGCGGGCTTTCATCATCCGAATAGTCCAGATTCAGATCCATCGGATTGATATAGTTGGTTGAAGTAGGTGAGATCTTGATGACCTGCCCATGCAGACGCTCAACAAGAGGTGCGTACTCCGCTTCCGGGTCACAGATAATAACATCATCACTGGTAAGCAAAAAGCAGTTGGCAATTTCTCGTTTTGCGCTGAAGGACTTACCGGAACCCGGCGTACCCAGAATCAGGCCGTTGGGGTTTTTCAGCAGCTTTCTGTCCACCATGATGAGGTTGTTGGACAGAGCATTGATGCCGTAGTACAGGGCTTCTTTCCCGTTCTGGAACAGTTCCTGCGTAGTGAAGGGCACAAAGATAGCTGTGGAACTGGTGGTCAGTCCTCGCTGGATCTCAATCTGATTAAGACCCAGAGGCAGACAGCTCATCAGCCCTTCTTCCTGCTGGAAGTCCAGCCTGGTCAGCTGACAGTTATACTTCTGGGCAATAGAGCCTGCCTGAAAGATGTTGTTGCCAAGCTGACGGGGATTGTCCGCTGTGTTCAGCACCAGAAAGGTCAAAAGGAACATTCTCTCGTTGCGGCTCTGCAAATCCTGCAAGAGTTTTTTCGCTTCACTGCCGTAGGTGGCAAGGTCAGATGGAATGATGTCCATGTCGTATCCGGCACGGACTGCTTTTTTCTGTTCCTCGATCTTGCTGCGGTCCAGGTCGGTAATCTTCCGCTTTACCGTTTTGATGGCTTTCACCTGATCCACCGACTGAATGTGCATACTCACAATAAGCGAGCTTTCCATATCCAGAAAATCAGCCAGCAAACGGTCATTCAGCTCCGGTGCGAGAATCTGCAAAAAAGAAACAGTCCCGTATTTCTTACCCATACGGAACTGCTTGCCGGTGCGGAACTCAAAGGAGCTTGGTGCAATAAAATCCTTTGTGGACAGACCGGAAGGAGCCAGCCAGTCCCATTCAAACTGAAACGGGAGTTGTTCATCCATGTGGAATACCGCATGAAGCTGAAAAAGCCTTTCTTTACCGTCCAGCGTTCTGGCAGCTACACCAAGACGCTTGAAGTTATTAAGTATATCGGTCTCAATACGCTCCAGACGGGGCTTGGCGGCTTTGATGCTGTCCGCGTCGATACCAAAGGTCAGGTATTTGGTCTTGATAAGACCGTTGTTACCTCTGGCCAGCTGATTTTGCAGCATTGTGGTGTATTCCTCGCGGATACTGTCAAAGGCGTCCCTCTGGGGCGGGATGGAAATGGAGTTAGCAAAGGTCTCCTCCGATGCCGCAAGGTTCAAAAAAGACAGCTGGAAATGAATCGAGCTGTCAAAATAATTGAGGAAATCACACCACCCCTCAAAGATTGCCGTCTTATCTTCGTTTTGGGAGAGCTGATAGTTGATGTCCTGAAACTGGATGGTCTTTGTGTAGTGGCTGTCCGATATGCGACAGATTCCGTCCGGCCACATCCGTTCATAAGGGATACTGTCCTGCGCAGATTTTCCTTTTTTGTCCGTGCGGTTAGCGCGGGCAATGGCCGCTTCGATCTGCTTCTTATCGGTGCGGGACAGTTTTTTCTTTGTCTTTACCGGCTGCACAGTTTTTTCCTCGGTTTTTCCGAACATCCGATGCAGCCATTTTTTTATTGCGGTGAACAATGTCATACACCTCCTTATCGAGCATTTCCTGCCGCTTTAATACGGCATAAAAGTTGTTGGTCTGGTAAGGTCGCTGCTTTGGACGGATCACAGCTACTTTGAGAATGTTGCCCACGATCTTTTCCAGAGGCTGTCCATGCTTTTCGTACATAGCCAGCATAAAGAAGGGCAGCATAACCAGCATCATACACATAGCCGCTACACTGTTTCCGGTAGGTTTTCTGAGCAAAAAGAAAAGCGGTACGCCAATAAGCGCTCCGCCCGTGAAGCAGATAAGCTGCCGCTTGGTCAGATTGAACATGACCTTTGTTTTGACTTTTGTTAAGTCCTTGGGTACGGGTACATAAGCCAATGTAGAAACCTCCTTCCGTTTTAGTGTGCCTGAAAGACTGATTTGGCGAGACTGCCGGTTTTGAACAGCGTAAAACATAGCAGTACGGTGTAGCCCACGCAGCTCCAGATTGCCATGATGATGTCATCTTCCAGAGCGATGTTCTGCACCAGCACAGCATAAATTGCCACGCAGACGATAATGAGAAACGCCTGAAAGCCCAGTGCCAGCAGAGATCGGAGGTAATTCTGTCCCATACCGCCCCATTCCTTGCCCATCATTGCAGCCATTGGAACGGGAGCCACCGAAGTTACAAGGTAGATCTCGATCATACGGCCATAAATAACGATAAAGATACAGATATACAACGCCCACATGGTAATGCCAATAAAGAGGGATTGGAACCACAGTCCGAACAGCGGTCCCAAATCCATTTCCATCAGCCTCGGTTCCAGATCGGTCATAACTGAGGAAATGTCAATGGACGCATCCGAATTGATAATCCCTGCCGCCTGCGCCACCACGCTCTGCGCCATATCAAAGACGCCCATCACGATATTCCATGTGTTTGTGACAATGAGGATGGCGGCAGCTGATTTGAACACCCACTTGAAAATCATCCAGGTATCCACATCATGCAGGTTGTTCTTGTCTGCAATCATCTGGATCAGGTCTACGGTCATCACGATAGCCAGGATCACACCTGCAATCGGCACCATGATGGAGTTTGACAGATTCTCAATCATATTGAAAATACTGCCATTCCATCCCTGTGGGGTCTGTCCTACCTGTACGGATATATCCGCGACCTGTTGGTTTACGCTGTCAAACATCCCCGAAAGGTTGCTCATAATACCGCCCACCAGCATTTCTTTCAGCCAATTTGTCAGGGCTTCAAGTAAGAAATCCATACGGTGTCAACCTCCTTTCCGCCGCCCCCGCAGAACTGCGGGAGCGGCAAGGATTTCATACAGGAACGCTTAGACAGAGAACAGCCCGGAGAGCAGAGGTACAAGGACCATGCCAACTACGGCTACACCAGCGCCGGCCATGAGCTGTTTTATCCCCAATTAGGTGTAAAACTCTGCTCGATGGCGGGCGGCGGCGTACAAAAAATCTATATGGTATTTTTTAAGAGAACCGTCCCGGCGGGACAGGTCAGGCAGTGACCTGTTCCACCTCCGGGATGGGTTTGAGATTAAAATGAATTTCGATAGAAATGTGTCTTGTTTTATCTTCGTCAATGCGCTCATGCACGACGATTTCTTTGATTAAGCGGTTGAGGGTGGCTGCGTCCAGCTCTGTGATGTTGGCGTATTCCTGAATGGCTTCCACCCATTGTTTTGCGTCATTGGCAAGCTGGACTTCATCGGACAGCCGCTTTCTGCCCTCGGACACTTTTGTTTTAAGCTCCGTCTGCTCGGTCTGTGTCTTTTCCAGCATGGTGTTGAAATTCTGCTCACTGATACGCCCTGCAATCATATCCTCATAAAGCCGCATGACCATTTTGTCCAGAACCTCAATCCGTTCCTCGTCCCTTGTAAGGGAGCGTTCCATTGCTTCCCGCTGTTCCCGCTGCTCGGCTTCACAGGTATTGGTCAGGCGGTCAGCAACCGCTTCCCCGTCCATCAGGGCAGCTCTGGCACATTCCCGGATTTTCCGCAGCACATGGCTGTAAAGGGTGTCATAGTCAATCCGGTGCTGGGTGCAGTGGTTCTTTCCAAAGGCATTGTAGGTCTTGCAGGAGTAAATCCGCTGGGGATGTTTTGCGTTTGTGTAGCGTATCGTCAGCGACTTCCCACACTCGCCGCATTTTATCAGTCCGGCAAACAGGCTGATTTCATTGGTCTGCCCCGGACGCTGGCGGGATTTCAGCTTGTTCTGCACAATATCAAAGCTCATGCGGTCAATCAGCGGTTCGTGCTGTCCCTCAACCACAACCCAGTCCTCCGGTTTCTTTTCCCCAATCGTGCCGATTTTGAAGCGGTAGTCTTTTTTCTGGGAAGCAATCGCCCCGGTGTAGACGGGATTCATCAAAAGGTCTTTGATAACGGAGAAGTCCCACATATACCGCCCGTTTTCCGGGTCTTTCTTTTCCCATTTGGTGCGGGTATTGCGAAGCCCCCGTTCCCGGTTCCACCATGTGGGGCAGGGGATTTTTTCTTCCTCCAGCCGTCTGCGGATATAGTTCGGACCATGACCGTTTAGGGCATATCCGAAAATCAGCCGCACAATCGGGGCGGTTTCCTCGTCAATGAGCAGATGGTTTTTGTCCTCCGGGTCTTTCCGATACCCAAACGGGGCAAGACACCCGGTAAACTGTCCTTTCTGCGCTTTCAGAAGATAAGAGGAATGGACTTTCTTGGAAATATCCTTGCTGTACATCTCGTTCAGGATATTCTTGAACGGGGCAATGTCGTTGTTATCCCGTAAGGTGTCGATACCGTCATTCATGGCGATATAGCGCACCCCGTTTCTTGGGAAAAAGTCCTCAATCAAATGCCCGGTTTGCAGATAGTTACGCCCCAGTCGGCTGAGGTCTTTCGTGATAACAAGGTTGATTTGCCTGCGCTCAATGGATCTCAACATTCTCTGTAAATCAGGACGCTCCATATTAAGACCTGTGAAGCCATCGTCCTGATAGACTGCCACAACCTCCCATCCCTGCTTTTCGCAGTATTTTTCCAGCATATCACGCTGGTTTGCGATACTGGCACTTTCGCCTTGCAGGTCATCGTCCTTTGACAGTCTGCAATAGACCGCTGCACGATAGCCCCCGGCAAGTGCCGAACCGATTGTTCTGTATTCCATTTCGTTCATCATAGCCATTTACCCACACAATCCAGACGGTATCCGGCTCTTTTGAACCTCATCTTCATTATACTTCAATTCTTTCTTTTTAGCAAGATATTCTTTTGTATTTGTCTTGCCGTATTTCTGGGAAATCAGGCTGACGAACACATCGGTGGCGTCCAGCTCCCCGTCAAATACAGTGGTCACATGAATCTCTGTTTTGTTTTTTGCCATAGGCAGTTATCCTCCATACATGAAAATAGCCAGACAGAGGGTGTCGGCAACGAAGTCCGGCAACGGGCTTCAAAAGACCTTGCAAACAATCTCAATCTGGCGGTGGTTACTATTTATACTTTTCTTTTATTTTTCTGTTGTTTTGGTTGTCATAGGGGAGAAAAGCCCGCAGTTATGGGTTTTTCCCCGGCAACCGGCTCGGCAACGGGATAGCAACGAAGTCGGCAACGGGCTGTCATTTTCAGAATGGAAGCTCCATCTGCTCCGTGACCTCCACAAAACCGTCCATAGATTTTTCGGGCGGGTTGTCGGTGTCCGTTGCCGGGATTTCACGCTCCCAGCCCTTTTGTCTGCCATATTCCGCAAACATTCTTGGATTGGAAAAGTAGTTCCACCCGGTAATGCACTGGTTCATTATCTCGTTGATTTCCCGGATTTCCCATTGCTTCGGCTCGTCAAAGGTGTGATTTAAGGCTTCCTTGTAGAGCTGCTTGGAACAGACCGTTTCCCCGGTGTACTTATCAAGGTAAGCCTGTATCATCCCGGCTTTGGTGTCCTCCGGCATAAAATCCCGCTGGTGTTCTTTGAGATACCGCTGCATGGCTGGGCTGAATGACAGCTTGTACCTGCCGCTTCGGTAAATCTCCATTGCTTCCGCCCACATCTGGCTGATATAGGCTCTGGAAGCGGCTTCGTCCTCCAAAATGTGAACCTCGGCTTGCTCCGGGTACACCATGACCGGGATAAATCGGCGGTTGCCGGAACGGTCAAGGGGGAGAAAGTCAAGGGCGTTGGAAGTACCGCCGAACACGCACTGACGGGGACGGTCTGCCGGGTGGGTTTCATAGGGTATCTTATAAACCTCTTTCTGTCGGCTTAGAAAAGACTTGATTTCCTCAATGCTCTTGGCATTGGCGGTTGCCATCATTTCCGACATTTCAATTATCCAGTGACCTTGCAGCTTGCGGTACACGTTATCATCGTCCAGCTTCCGCAAATCATCGGAAAACCACTCGTCCCGGACTGCCAGCAGACGGAAGAAGGTGGACTTGCCAGCCCCCTGACCGCCTACCAGACACAGCATGATTTCAAACTTGCTTCCGGGCTTAAATGCCCTTGTAATCGCCCCCAAAAGAAACAGCTTTAGGGCTTCATAGGTGTAATCGTCCACATCCGCCCCCAGAAAGTGCCGCAGACAGAAGCGGATGCGCTCCGTCCCGTCCCATGCAAGGCTGTTCAGAAAATCCCGGATGGGGTGGTACTTATTCTCATTCGCCACAATCCCGATGGCAGTTTCAATCTTTTTCTCACTGGTCAGCCCGTAGGTTTCCTCCAGATAGAGAAGCAGATACTTCATGTCTGTATCGGTCAGGGCTGTGCTTTCTCTGTGAAAACCGATGGGCTTTATGATGTCCTTTCGGTCGGTCAGGATGTTATAGGCGATTGCCCCGGCAAGCACCGGGTCACGCTGGAATACGGTCAGGCAGTTCCGTATGCTCTGGCGGACACCGCCTTTCTCGGTGGTTTCCAGAGTTGCCTTTACTTCCTCAACGCTCTGGGGCGGCTGCATGGCGTTCATGGTGTTTTTTAGTTCTTGCTGCGTCTGCGGCGGCAAGCTCTGCCATTCGCTGTTCAAGCTGTATCACATCCTTTCCATGTTCCGTAATCAGTGAAGCGATTTCCTCCGTATCCCCAAACAGCAGCACATCCAGCAGATATTCCACATGGGCTTGCTTCTGCAAGGCTTCCACGAACCGGGGATGAAACGCTTCCTCCGGGGAGTGCGGGGCATAGTCGGTTTTCCATACCCGTAAGAGGTGTAGATAATCGGCAAGGACACGGAAGCAATGTGCCTTTGCTTCCCGGAACTGTTCTTCCGGGGATTTCTGCCGGGGCTTGGGCTTCCTTGCCCTGCCCGGTGGCTTCCAGTCCTCATAGGCAAGCCCGAAGTCACTCGCCAACTGTGCGGCGGCTTCCTTTTTCCCCAGCCCGTACAGGGCAGCTACAAAATCAATCACATCCCCATCTGCACCACATCCGAAGCAGTGGAAACGCTTGTCCAGCTTCATGCTGGGGGTCTTATCGTTGTGGAACGGGCAGCAAGCCATCCCGTTTCTGTTTACCCGGATTCCGTAATGCTCCGCAGCCTGTCTTGTCGTAACGGACTGCTTCACAGCTTCAAATACATTCAAATCAATTCCTCCTTGTAAAAAAGAAAAGGCACTTATCATTCTCAATCTGAAAATGGCAAGTGCCTGTTAAAGTTCCATATCCTGTTGTTTGTGTTTCGTCTGCGCCGGGGCGTTTTTCTGTGCTCTCTTCTCGTCAGCCTTATCCTGCAAGACTTCTTTGAGGGGCTGCTTCTTGGGCGGCTCTTTGCTTTCCTCTGTGCCGGGTGTGGCTTTCCGTACCCAGTAGCGGATGTCCCACAGCTTCTTCAAATCTTCCTGCACCTCGGTCAACGGTACTTTCAAGTCTGCGATTTCGTCCACAAGCTTCGCCTGTTCCTGCAAAAGCTCCTTTTTCGTGCTGTCCTTATCGTCCGGGTGCTTGGCAAGGTAGGCACTGGCTTTCTCAAACCGGGCAACCTCCGGGTGTTCCAGCTTGAATTTTTCCTTAGTTTTCTTGAAAAATATCTTCTGGTATTTCTCATAAACGGGCTTACATTCCTTACAGTCCGTCCGGGCGGCAAGGATAGCGTCAATCACGTTGCTGCGGGTTTCCTTTGGCTTCATCTGCTTTCGGTAGTCGGCGGCAGATTTCCCGGACGTTTCTATAAAGTTTTCCAAATCCTCCACGGTGGAAAGTCCCTTTCTCTGGAGATAGGACAGGGCTTCGCTGACTGCCTTTAAGTCTTTGGAAGTCCCCCGGCTTTGTCCCGCCCGTGTCCAGCTGCTCCGTTCTGCCTTTCGTATCTCCATATACTTCATCAGCAGATTGGGAAGAAAGACCGCTTCCTCCGCAGCTTTTTGGGCAAGCAGTTCATTCCGCTTTTCGCTAAGCTCCGCAATCCAGCCTTTGAGATTTTTAATAAGCTGCCGGATGGACTTCATCAAACTATTGGCGGCTTTGATTTCTCGGTTCAGGTTGCCGATGTTCGTCTGAATCCCACGCTTTTCCATCTGCCGGACAGCAGCCCCTTCATGGACGGTAGGGATAATATCAAGCCCCTGTCTTTCGTAAGAACGGAGATCTACTCGTTCCGGGCGGTTGTTGGCTTCCAGATAGCGGTTTTGGATGACCTCCCATTCATGCCGCCAGATTTCGCCATATTTGCGGTCGTTCCAGTCAACCGTATCTTCCTTGTGGCTTTTCCACCTGCCGGACGGGAGCTTGATTCGTTCCCCGTTCTTATCAAGTTCATAGACCTTGCGGCTCTTGGGAAGCCATTTCCCACGCTCATCCATTGCCCGCATGGTCAGCATGACATGGGCGTGTGGGTTTCCGTCCCCTTTGTCATGGATGGCAAAATCCACGCACATTCCTTTGGAAACAAACTGCTGGCGGCAGAAATCCCGTACAAGGGCGGCGTACTGGTCGGGCGGTATCTCTCTGGGAATGGAAAGCACCCACCGCCTTGCAAGCTGGGAGTTCCATTGCTTCTCAACAGCTTCGGCAGCGTTCCAGAGGGTGTTGCGGTCTGTGTACTCCAGGGGAGCGTTTGCCGGGAGCAGGATTTCATTGTGGACGATACCACGCTTTTCCGGGTAGTGTTTTACTTCCTGGTCATATTCACAGAACAGCTTTTCGCCGCTCTGGTAAGCAGCGGCGGCAACCGCAGACTGGCGGTGGCTGCGCTGCACAATAGAGATTTCGTTGTGTGGACAGGGCATTTTGTGTTCCTCCTTTCCGTTTTTGGACATAGAAAAAGCAGGATACCTTTTCAGATTTCCTGCTTGTTGTGCCGCTGGGGGCGGCGGGTATTTAGTAATACATTTACATAGTTTTGTGCAAGTACCAAAGTCGCACAATAAATACAATTTGTCCAATAGCATAAGCCCCAATAATAGTGAAACATGGGACTACTGTCATATATCCGGTGAAAATCAAAGCAAAAATAGAAACAGCAATCGTAACATTCATTACCTTGAAGCCACTTGCCATAGCAGCATTACTAAGCGAAATATTTCTCTCGTCATTTTCCTCTATTTCCATTTCTTTGGTTTTCTTAACGAACAAGTCGCACACACCAGATACAATCAGCAAAATTTCAATGAGAGATGTACCTACTACTATTAAGTCGGGACGTGGCACAGGTATTATTTCATGTACTCCCAAACCGTATGTTAGCAATCCTCCCAGTAGAATAATCATTCCTGTAACTGTCATTAAAATCAACAACCTTTTTTTCATAATCAATCCTCCTCGTAAATAAAAATTTCTTCAATACTCATGTTGAAATATCTGGCAATCTTAAATGCCAACTGAATAGATGGGTTATAGCGTCCGTTTTCCAAAGAGCCGATGGTCTGTCGTGATACTTCCAATGCATTTGCTAAATCTTCTTGCTTTATGCCTCGTTGCTTTCGTAATTCTTCCAGGCGATTTTTCATGTCATCCTCCTCTCTTATGGAAAGTTAACTTTCCATGCTTCCATTATATCACATAGTTCTTTTATGTCAAGTTAGCTTTCCATTTGCATTATATTTTATGAAACTTATCGGCTGGGAACAGCTTGCAACGCAAGGTGTCCCCAGATGGCAAGTCCACAAAAGGGTAGCTGGCGGCAGCCAGCGCAGGGGAAGCGTAGCGTCCCCTGTATGATTTGGAGCAGACCTTGACTGCGGAAAATCACAGCCCTCCGGCAAGGAGCCTTCGGAGAACGCAATGCACCAACCTCTGGGTGGTGTATAATTGCGCCCTTAGTAAACTAAGGGGTTTCCGGCTTCTCCCGTTCCAGCAGTTTTTTCAATAGTTCCTGCGTGTCCTGCCTGTGAAAAATGAGTTTCAACAACAGCATGACATCATCATCTGTCAGGCGTTCCGGCTCTTGCAGAAAACTTTCCAGCATACCGCCACGGGTACAGAGCCGGTGCGTTCGTTCCTTTCGGGTAAGCTGCTTTAACTGGTACTGCAATGCCTTTTCATCATTGATGGCTTTCCGCAGTTTCTTTTCGCTTTTCTCCAGCTCCCAGTTGAGTTTTTCCAGCTTTGAGGTCTCAGGCAAGGGCAGCGTCCTCCTTTCCCGGTATCAGCACATAAATCCGGTTTGGTTCTCCCACGCCCTGACGCACCCGCATGATAAGCCCAGCGGTTTCCAGTTCATTCAGAGAACGCTTGACCGTCATGGAGTTGCGGGACAGGACTGTAGCAATGGCTGTGACAGGGAAGCAGACAAACAGGATTCCGTTTTCGTCCTCCTGCCCTTTGGATAGCATAGCGTCCAGCATCCGGCAGTACATGACCTTTGCGGTGCTGCTGACTGGAAATCCTGTCAACGCTATGGGAAATGGCATACACGGCGGCAATGGTGTGTCTATCGTCATAAATTCAAAATTCATTCGGTGTGTTCCTCCTTTTTCTTTGCTCGTTTGGATAAATAACGGGGGCAGTCAACCACAACCGCCCGGAAGCTCTGCCTGCACCCATGCTGGCATTTCCGGCATAATTCGTTGTAAGTGACACGCCCCCGGTCATTGAGGTAAAAGGAAAGCTCATGCTTCCTCTTTTTGCTCATTCTCGGCATATTGCGCTTCCTCCCATTTTTGTGTATGGTTTCGGGGCGATTTTCGGCAAAATTACGGTCATAGAGCCGCTTAAAATCTCCCGAAGTATCAGCGATAGGGTAGACTATCCCCCTATCAGATTGTCGTGTTTCGGTATCATTTCGGTGTCAGTTCGCCAGTTCTCCCCGGTGTCGTTCCTCCCCTGAATCTCACAGCGGCGTATCGCTCCCTTTGGTACGCTCGTTTCGGTCAGGGTTCCTCCATATCCCTGCCAAAAGTCATGGCGCTACATCGCCGGGGAAGCATATCCCACACAGGCTGGTCATTCGATTGGAATAATCCATCGATGAACTACCTGTATCATAGAACATTTTTGTGCCCTGTGCCGTATATCCACAAAGTAGGAATCAGGGGGAAAATCAGAAATTTCCACGATTGCGGAAAGTGTGATATAATCCAGTTAAACGGCAGAAATAAAACCACCGGAAAGGAGCGTGCGCCCATGAAAGTTGCAACAAGCATACAGGAACGCCTTTGGGAACTCCGCAAAGACAAAGGCTTAAATCTGGAAGAACTATCAAAGCTGACGGGCATTTCTAAATCAGCCCTTGGCAGTTATGAAAAAGAGGATTATAAGGAAATCAATCATGGCAACCTTATCACGCTGGCAGACTTCTATGGGGTTTCCGTCGATTATCTGCTGTGCCGGACAGAGAACAGGGAGCAGATCAACACGCCACTGACGGAGCTGCATTTGAACGATGAGATGGTGGCACTGCTGAAAAGCGGTCGGATTAACAACCGTCTGCTCTGCGAACTTGCCACCCATAAGGACTTTATCAAGTTTCTTGCGGACATTGAGATTTATGTGGACGGGATTGCCACCATGCAAATCCAAAATCTCAACTCCCTTGTTGATACCGTCCGGCATGAAATTATTGAACGGTATCGCCCCGGCGAAGATGACCCGCATTTGAAGGTGCTGCAAGCCGCACATATCAGTGATGATGAGTATTTCAGTCACATGGTTCTGGATGACCTCAACCTGATTATCCGGGATATTCGGGAATTCCACAAAAAGGACAGCGAGAGTGCGCCCCAAACTACCGTTGCCGATGAACTGAAAGAAAATCTGGAAGCGGTCGAAAATTTCAAGGGCAGTCGAGATGAAAAACTGGTTATCCTTTACTGCAAGCAGCTTGGTATCAACTATAAAAACCTGTCAGAAGAAGAATTTCGCTGGTTCATTCGTATTCTCAAAAAATCAAAGAAAATGGGAACGCCTATCAGCCAGAGGAAAAAACGGTAAAGGAAAACCGCTGTTGCATGGTTTGTTGGATTCCATGTAGCAGCGGTTTGTGCTGTGGTTATTATTTCATTCGTTTTCTTAATATTCGGCGATAATTTGTTTCTCCCTTTGGTGCGTCCTGTATAATTTCCAACACACCATCTTCAAGCATTTTATCAATGCGATTGGAAATCCATACATCACTAATTCCAAGTTGATATTTTCCTAAAACATTACCTATGACAATAGCCATTTTGAATTGCTCTGGCTGTTCCGCAATTTCACGAAGAATGAAACTATCATATATATCTTCTGAAACGCTTTGCAATTTACCATTTAACATTGCACGCAAAGGTGCATTTTCATTTTGAAGTTGATTCCATTTCATAGTACAAGCTGAAAGAAATACAGGATTAGCTTTCTCTTGTAGAGTTATATAGTTTCCCCATTCGCCAGGAGACACCTCGCCCCATGCTATTTTGGATGTCATAGTATTTTCTTTTCCATATTCCCATGTAGGTAACTTAACCAAATAAATTGTTGTCTGGCAGTTTAATGGTTGAAGTTGTTTCATAAGCCAATACATACCACAAAGCTCATCTGGATTATAGCTATACCAAATGCGAATTTCTTCCCCAGCTACATATCGTTCAATCACTGAGGTCAATGTAGTTTTAATTTTCTGTATTTTTTCTTCAACCTGATAATCTAAATCCTCTACAAAGCAGACAGACAGCATTTTCTTGAAAATATTTTTCCGCTGTTCGCCAATTCCATTATCAGAAATATCTCCCACACTAAGAACCATATCAAAACAATAAACATCACTGCTCTTGCCTCCCAATGGAATAGCATTCTCCCAAGCAATGCGTTCTTGTTCCTGTGCTTGAAGCTGTGCCTTTTTCATTTCATCTGAAGATGGAACACTCCCGTCTTCGTGCCTCATAAATATTGAAACAGCACTTCCTCTATACTTTCCCTTGCCGTAAGTTTGGGCAATTTTCAAACTTCCACAGGCACTTTCACCAAATACAATTTCAATCATCTTATATACCTCCGATTTAATTGCTCCCGTTATGAATAAATCATCTCATACAAAACAATTTCTTCTGCCCTGTTGTGAATGTTATTGCAACGCTGCACCCATTCCATTTGTCGGGTACACTTCAATTCCTCTGTCACGCCCTCGGTAGCTTTCATCTGCTCCATGATAGTGTCTAACCGTTTTTGTGCCTGTTCATTCAGGTCTGCAAGATATGTCAACAATTCTCCGGTCAGTATCAATGTATTCAATCTGGATGGGTGGACTTCTCTTAAATATTCCCGGTGCATTCGTCCGTACTTTCCGATAGGGCGGTGTTCCTCCGGCAGTTTCAAGCCTGGAATGTAGTAATCTCCGACAAGGATATAATCAATTCCGTTTTCCGTTATTCTTGGTTTCAATTCGCTCATGTTCCTTACCTCCTGTGGAAGTAGGCTCGTCTGGTACTAACTCAATCACATCAGTAATCTCACAATTCAGAGTTTCACAGATACGGGCTAATGTATCCATGCTGATGTGCTTTCCCTCTTTGCTCATGTTGGCAATCATATTTGTTGTCATACCAGCAGCAAGCCTTAAATCCTCTTTTCTCATATCACGCTCTAACAGTGTGTGCCAGAGTGGTTTATAGCTGATGTGCATATTGTTTTCCTGCCTTTCTATCCATACCACCGGGGCGGTTGCCCCGGCAGGAACTTTTCTCTTATTATAATTATAACACCAATCTTGTGAAATCACAATTTATTCTTGTAGCCTGCCGCTGATACCATCTGGATTGCGCATTCCCTTTCTTTTTGTTCCCTTTAATTAGCCATGAACTGCTTCATGCCCTGAGATTTTGCGCCAGGGTTGTCGTTGCCGTAACCTTCCAGCAGGTTGATGACGCCCCAGATACCAAGACCGGCACCGAGCGCGATAACGAGAGTCTGAAGAACGGTAATTGCCTGTTCAAAAAATGCCATATAGTTTGTTAGCCGGAATCTGATTAAAAAATAGGTTTGTCATGTTTCATAGGCATACAAAAGCCGGAACAATCTGCCGCCCGGTTTCCGGGAGCATGATTCCGGCTGTCCTCCTTTTTCATTATTTTTCTTGCGATTGTCCGCTTTGTACGCCAATGGCCCATAGAGGGCAGGTGCGGCAAATAGATAAGATCACTCCCTTCTAAAGCGGAACAAATTAAGCGCCCTTTGTGTCTACTTCATATACATCGCAGACCTCATCAGGCTTGAGTTTTAGTCTGGCAGACAAAAATGCTTCAATATCAAAGGTATTTCGCTTGTCTGCATCAGCTGTGTATTTGAAATTAGGGTGTCTGGTAATGTCATACTTGTCTGAAAGAAACGGACGCACACCGCGCAACTGCAAGATGCACTTGCCGCCATCCATAACTGCCAGCTCGTCCTGGCTCATCAGCTCTTTGCCACATTGTCAAGTGATGAATTCAAGAAAACGGCAGCCGCAAAGAAAAATCTTTGTGGCTGCCGTTCTAATTGGCGGCTTGAAGCAAAAAAATCCCCGGTTGTACCAGGGAAATAAAAACTTTAGTATAGCCTAAAAGAGAAAGCTAGCGCCTTGAGGCGCGGCCAAGTAGAGTGGGCTTAAAGCCTGCGTCCCGAGCCACCCGTTTTACGGGTGGCAGCGACTCCTTGTCTGTTTATCTTATACTTGTCAATTTATATTATCCAATAATGTGAATTATAATATGACAGTACGGATGCATATTATAGAAACATAACTTTGAAAGAATCAAGCATAACCTGTGGAGTGACTCTTCAACGGATAAACTATTTTCACTTCATACAGTTCCGACATATGGAATAAGGAACACCAATCGCCCTCAATACAACTTTCTTTCTATTAGTTAAAAATGCACATAATCAAAAAAGAAAATCGACTTATTTTAGACAAATTCATTGACAAGTTCTGCTTTAGGTGATAAAATAAAAGTGAAAAGTCGAAATTTATATTGTTGGGAGGTAAGACCGATGATTTGTTTTAAGGTTAAGTTGCCTAACTTAATAATGGAGCATTTTTACCGACGCTGCCAGCTTTGGAGGCTTAGAATTAAAATTGTTTCTATTTGCGCATAAGTTAGGCATGATTATTTGTCTACTTATGCGCTTTTTTATTTGAATTTTCAGTATTAGCAGAAAGGAAGTGTTATACATAGATAACATATGGCTTATCCTTTTGCTTCTATTAAGTTTTTTTATGATTTTTAAGCCGGAACTTTTATGGAAAATTGAACACTTCTTTTCTGTAAAAGGCGGTGAACCTACAGATTTATATCTTGGTTTGATGCGGGTTGCTGGAGTATTCTTTTTTATTGCATCCATCATTTGCATTATTGTTTTGGTTTTATAAGAGAAGGGGGGCTTTTAATGAAAAAGCTAACACGTTAGATTGTTGCACTTACTCTTTCCTTGGTTATGTGCATAAGTTTTTCTAACACTACTTTTGCTTATGCCGACAACGAGAATATCAGTTCTTCTGCTGAAGCAAGCAAAGTGAATTGGTGGAAGATTGGCTGGATTATCCTTTCAGATTATGTGGAAAAGCTTATCGATCTCGATGGACAGAGTGAAAAGGATAGTAGTTGGGCCTATCTTGTTTCACCTAGCATAGAATATAACACGGGTGATATGGGGCCTGAGGTTTATTTTCGTCCAGAAGTAGATAACAGCGTTGGTTCTATCCGTATGCATGGACATAGGATTATCTTTGTCGATATTTTTACACAGATTGCACTCATCTTGTCAGATGCCTCTGGTGATACGGTAAGTCAAGCAACTACTGGTACAAATCAGTATATGTTTTATACAAAGAAAGCAGGAGACAGTTCTGGTACATGGAAAGCACAGTTTGTTTCAACTGAGACATACAAATGGCAGTTGTATTATGCCCATTATTACAATGCCAATGCTCGTTCAAGTGTTCCTATGACGGAAGATGGATTTTACTTTGGGGATAATAACAGAGTTTATCAATTCTCTGTTGCAGAATCTTACAGACTTAATTCTCTTCCTCCAGAGGTTGTTGATATGACACAACTTAATGCTCAATTTATTAATCCTGCTGATGGAAAAACTGTAGATTATCTCAAAGACTTTAATGCTGGAGATCAAGTTCATTTCTCTGATATAATTATTGACATTAGTTATGATGCGACTGAGGATGCGACTACATTTTATTTTACCGAGGATACTTATGAGGAAAACATAGGATGGAAATTTGCAGGAAATCTTCTTGACCAATATTCCGCTGGTGATGTTCTGAATCTAACTTTTGATGTGTTGAATGTCGGAAACTATCAGGGCATTACTTTTGAAAGCCTCGACTACTTTGAAGCAGCTTACGCGCATAATAACGGTGCCGCTTATCCCAATATTCAAGATTACCAATAATTTGATTTTGACATAAGGACTTATAGAAGAGGGCGTGTTGCGGATAATTTTCTGCAACGCGCCCTTTTTAGTATGCTTTAGCAAAATAAAGTTATCCCTTTTACTCTGGCCAAAGGAATAACTTTATTGCCTGATAGCATTAAAAGAAAATTGTTGTATCACTTTTGATATAAATTAAAAGTATTTAGCGTCTAAATTCTACCTTGACATTTCCCCAACAAAATTGTAAATAATCTTAACCTCCTGTGTCCTCTGACCATCAATCTTCTTGATTTCTCCAATCAGAATCCGGCTAATGAGCCGGTTCAGCACCGCCTCGTCCAGTTCCTCGATGGCGGCATAGCGCCGGATTTCCTTGATAAAAGTGCGGACTTCGCTTTCTTGCGCATCGGCACGACCTTGCATCATTGCCAGGTCATGCAGGCGTTTCTGGTTGGATTCCTGCTCCTGTTCCAGCGCCGCCGTCAGCTTCACAAACCGCTGCTCGGTCAGGATGCCTTTGGCCTTATCGGTGTACAGGCTCAGGAACATCCCGTCAATTTCCTGATTTCGGGCTTCCAGCCGCAGGCGTTCCTTTTCTGTCTGGGAGGCGTCCACCAGATACCGGTGCTCCATCCGGCGGCTGAGCCGCTGGTAGAACGCATCGGCATCCTTCATAGCCTGCGCCGCCAGTTCCTGAATGTCTTTCAGCACCAGATTGTATAAATCCCTGGCCTCGATCTTGTGGCTGGAACAGACCTTGCAGCCCATGCGGTTGTAGGTCTGGCAGATATAGTACGCCTTGTCAATCGGCTCCCGCATTTCGCCGGTGAAGCGGTTCTTCCCGGTTCGGCCCACTTTCTCATACCGCACCTGCATGGACTTCCCGCAGGTGGCGCAGTAGACCAGACCGTGGAACAGATTATAAAAGGGGCAGGAATTCCCCTGAATGGTCGGCCTGCGGTCAATGAGTTCCTGCACCTGTTCCCATTCCTCCGGCGTCACAATGGCCTCATGGCAGCCCTCGATCACTTCCCACTGGTCACGGGGAATAATGTCATAGGTGTTGGAGCGGATGCCTTTCTGATGCGTCCGAAAGACCAAATGTGCGCCCTTATAGAATGGATTTCTCAGGATGTGACTGATTCTGGCTCCGCCCCAGAAATAATAGTTGGCGTCAAACTCCGTGTTGGCTTTGACATGGGTGATTGGGATTTTTTCTTCCATCAGACGTTTGGAAATCCTCATGCAGCCCAGCCCGTCAAGGGCATAGTCATAGATTTTGCGGATGATTGGCGCTGTCTCAGGGTCAATGATGAGATGCCCCTTGTCCTCCGGGTCACGCATCAGGCCGAAGGGCGGCGTCCCTCCGCAGAACTTCCCCTGCCGGGAGCGGGTGGTGATGCCTGCCAGCACCTTTTTAGAAATATCCCGGCTGTACATATCGTTCAGGATATTCTTAAAGGGCGTAATGTCCATCTCCTGACGGGTCAGGCTGTCCACGCCGTCCGTGATGGCGATATAGCGTACATTGTGTTTGGGGAAAAAGATTTCGATATAGCTGCCAGCTTCAATATAGTTCCTACCAAGCCTGGATAGGTCTTTGGTGATGACGCAGCCGATCTTCCCCGCCTCAATGTCAGCGATCATGCGCTGGAAGGCAGGGCGGTTGAAATTGCGGCCCGTATAGCCGTCATCCACATAATATTCATACTGGAACATTCCATGCTTTTCAGCAAAGTCCCGAAGCATGATTTTCTGGTTGCTGATGCTCATACTCTCGTTGTCGCCGCCGTCATCCAGAGAGATGCGGCAGTAGAGAGCGGTGATTTTCTCATAGACTTGTTTTTTCCTGCTCATAGCGTTCTCCTTCTATGAACAGGGACACGATACCATTATAGTACCATGTCCCTGCCCCTGAATCAACCGTTTTTACGCAGCGTTTTCGGCCATTTCCCGCTGCTGACGCCATTCCTCGAAGTGTTCGCAGGTCTGACGCTCAATCAGCTGCTCAAAGGCTTCCCGCATGGACTTCTCCCCGGAGAACTCCCGCACCACCACAAAACGGACTTTATTTTTCTGCTGTTTGCTTTTTTCCATAGGCTACCTCCATAGAGTAGCAGGCCAGACGGCAGCACTGGCAACGAAGTCCGGCAACGAACCTCTGAAAACCTGTAAACTACCGTCTGACCTGCAAATCTTACTTTATCAATTTTCTTGAAAAATCTCGTTGTTTTCGTTGCCGGAGATAGAGATAGATATTAGAAAATACCTTATTTACAGGCTTTTTCCGTATCCAGACCGGAGAATCCCCGGCAACAAACCCGGCAACCAAGTGGCAACCATCCCGGCAACAGACCGCTAATTTTATGCGATCCACTCCTTCGGCAGTTCCAGCTGGCAGCATTCTTCCTCGGTCAGCTCCACAAATCCATCTTCGTTGCCGGGCAGTTCGTTGCCGGAAACGTCCCGTTCCCAGCCCCTCTGCCTGCCATATCCGGTGAACATCCGGGGATTGGAGAATGGTTTCCAGCCCGTCACCACCGTGTTCATGATCTCGTTGATATTGTGCAGCTGCCACCGCTTCGGCTCATCGTAGGTGTGGCCCAGCGCCTCCTTGAACAGCTGTTTGGAGCAGACCATGCTGCCGGTGTAGTGTTCCAGAAAGCCCTGTATCTGTCCGGCCTCGGTGTCCTCCGGCATGAAATCCTTCTGCACCTCCACCAGCTGGCGCTGGATGGACTTGCTGAACTTCATAGAGTAGTGGCCGCTGCGGTAAATCGTCATGGCCTCCGCCCAGACCTGTAAAAGATAGGCTCTGGAGGCGTCCTCGTCCTCCAAAATGTGAACCTCTGCATTCTCCGGGTAAATCATGATCGGCAAAAAGCGCCGATTTCCGGCCCGGTCAAGGGGCAGGAAGTCCAGTGTGTTGGACGAACCGCCGAACACACACTGCCGCAGCCGGTCTTTGGGCTGGGCCTCGTAGGGCGTCCGGTAGGTTTCCTTCTGGCGGCTGATAAAGGAGCGGATTTCTTCAATGCTTTTGGCGCTGCTGGTAGCCAGCATCTCCGACATTTCGATAATCCAGTGTCCTTGCAGCTTCAGATACACCCTGTCATCGTCCAGTTTTTTCAGGTCGTCACTGAACCACTCGTCCCGGATCGCCAGCAAGCGGAAGAAGCTGGACTTGCCAGCCCCCTGACCGCCCACCAGACAGAGCATTTCCTCATATTTGGAGCCGGGGCGGAATACCCGCCGGATAGCCCCCAGCAAAAAGTGTTTCAGCATTTCCTCCACATAGTCGCTCTCGTCCGCACCTAAGAAATGATGGAGACAGGAGCGGATGCGGGGCGTCCCGTCCCAGACAAGGCCGTTTAGCACGTCCTGTATGGGATGGTAGCAGTTCTCATTCGCCACGATGGAGAGCGCCGCCGTCATCTTTTTCTCACTGGTCAGGCCATAGGTCTGCTCAAAATAGAGAAGCAGATATTTCACGTCCGTATCCGTCAGGGCACTGGTATTCCTGCGCCAGCCTAAATCCTGTACAATGTCCACCCGGTCAGTCAAAAGGTTCAGGCGGATCGCCCCACGCAGGAGAGGGTCATGGCAGAACACCGTCCGGCAGTTGCCGATGGTGTTGGCGGGCTGGCCCTTCTCGGTGACGGACAGGCTTTCCCGCACCTCATCAACGCTCCGCTCCGGCGCTAAGGCTTCGGCTGCGCTCATGGCGGCCTGCCGGGTGGCTAGCGGTAAACTCTGATATTCGCTGCTCAATCTTCCTCACCTCTTTTCCATACTCAGCGACCACGGAAGCACGTTCCTCCATGCTGCCGGACAAGAGAATATCCAGCAGATATTCCGTGTACGGTTTCTTTTGCAGGGCCTCCACGAACAGCGGATTCCACGCTTCATCCGGCGTCTGCGGGGCGTATTCCTTCTCCCAGCGTTCCAGCAGATGCAGGTAATTGCACAGCACCCGGAAACATTTCTGCTCCGCCTGCCGGTAACGCAGTTCCTCGCTGATTTTTCGCTTGACCGGCCTCCTGCGGGGCGGGTCATGGCCTTTGGCGTCATAGTGGACAGAGAAATCCTCCGCCAGCTTCAGCGCCGCCTCCTTACTGCTCAGACTAAACAGACGGGCGGTAAAATCAATCACATCCCCATCTGCCTGACAGCCAAAGCAGTGGAACCGATGGTCAATCTTCATACTGGGATGTTTGTCATCATGGAAGGGACAGCAGGCCATGCCATTCCTGCCAACCTGCACCCCGTAATATTCCGCAGCCTGCCTTGTGGTGACAGACTCCTTCACCGCTTCAAATATATTCGATTTTCTCACCTCCAGGCAGAGAAAAAAGCACCCGTTTCCGCAGAAAATCAGGTGCCTCATAACTCCATATCGTGTTTCTTTTTCGGAGCAATCCGCCCCTCACGTTCCCAGCGTTCCCGGTTATCTCGGTCAGCGTTCAGCCTGCCTTTCGCCAGCTTCTCCCGGATGGATTCTCTGGCCTTCTCCTTAATCTGCTCCTTACCGGCCTTCTTGACCTCCGGCTGCATGAGAGTTTTCTGGATTTTTGCCAGGGCGTTCTGCATGACCCGTTTGATTTTGGTAATCACTCCATCCAGACGGGCGGCAGCGTAGTCACGCTCCTTCTTCGGGGCCTTGCGCTCCGGCGAAAGCACCCATTTTTTCGATTCTTCCACCAGACGAATATCTTCCTTGTGTGTCTCCTGCCGGACGGTATCGGTCACCACCTCCACCGCCTTGTCATAGGCCGCATCGGAAACATCATCTAACAGCGTCTCCACGTCCTCGATTTTGAGCGTCAGTTCTTCCAGCTTCTGCTCCTGCGCCGCAAGCTGCTCCTTCTGCTTCATCAGGATATAATCCTGTTTTTCCAGATAGTCCCGCCCGCCGTAGGACGGCTCCTGATCCAGATGCAGCCCATGCCGTCTGGCGATGTCAAACAGGATCGTCCGGCAGACCGCATCAAAGGTCTGCTTGCGGTTGTTGTTCCGGCCTTTGGGCTTCTCCGGGTTGGGGAGAGGGATGCCAAGTTCTTCCAGCGCCTTTTCCTGCTGGGGGCACAGTTCCCCATAGCGGTTCTCACAGTCAAAGACGTGCCGCTCATGGATGTGGGGCGTCCCCTCGTCCAGATGGAGCGCCCAGTCCAGGATGTGGATATGGGAACCGAAGCGGCGCTCAAATTCCTGATAAAACTCATTGACGATGGAAAAGAGCGTATCCGGCGAGACGGATTCTCCCATCGTGCCGATCTGGTAGATACTTTCCTCCGGGCAGGTCTTGTTGTTTTTCAGCAAGTCCTCCACAGTGCGGTTGCGCTCGGTGTGCCGGGTTTTCTCATTCCGGGCGTTCTGAGCTTCCACATAGCCGCCGTAATGCTCGTAGTAATACATCCGCTCGATTTCCTCAAAGCTGAAATCCGGCTGCTCCGGGTTCTCCCGGAACTCATGGGTGGTAAAGCCCCGGTAGCAGTCCCAGTAGACATTTTGCCTTGCCCGTTCTGCGTCAATGTGTTCGCTGTTCTCCACATCGAACCGGCGGTCATTGTGGCGGGGATTATAGGTGCCATGCTTGCCGGAGCGTCCATTGTGTCGTGTCAGTTTCAAACAGATTTCCTCCTTCCTGCGAAGATGTTCTGGGGCCGGGGAAGGGGCGGCGAAGCCGCAAATCCTGCGAATTTTGCGTCAGGTAATACCCAATACAAGTTGACGCAGGCATCAACTTTCCCTGGGCAAGGCGTTTCACCCTTGACCCGATGGGGCGGCTGCCCTCAACCTGCCAAGGCACTTCGTCCTTGACCCGATAATGGCTGCCGCCCTTAACCTGCCAATGGGCGTTGCCCCTTGACCCCAGCAGTGCGCTGCCGCCCCTGCACCCCGCCACAAAGGGCTGGCCGCCCTCTGTACTTCCGCACCGGCGAAGCTGGCTTCCACCGCAGGAACGGTGTTTGCCAGTTTCACCGGCTCCGTATCCACACATTTGCGCCCATAGGCGGGGAGTGGATACGGAATACGCCTGCGGGGATTGCCGGTCAAAACATCGGGTGCAGACCCGTCATTTTTCCCGTAAACACCCCGATTTTAGGCGATTTTTTCTTCCGTTACCACCACCTGAAAGCCATGCTCCTTTGCGTACTCCCTTGCGGCGGCTTTCCGTTCTTCGCTGTACGGAGGCACCAGCCGGATCGACAGCCGGGACTTGTCCAGCACATAGGTCACGCTGCCCTCCGGCGTGCTGCGCTCCAACCGGCACAACAGTGGGTACTTCCGGCTGAAATCAGCCAGCCTGCGCTTCAAGCTGGCGTTGAAGGTGTAGACGCTGGCAAGGTTCTCCGCCTCGTTCCAGTTGATGATGGTTTCTTTCTCATACTTAGACAGCTTCTTCATACAGATCCTCCTCATAATCGGTGTAAGATTTCAGCACACGCAGGTTGCGCTTGAGACGGCGGTACTCGTCCATCTCCATGCGCAGATGGTGATAAAAATCCTCGTACCAGCTTTCGTTCATCTCCGTCTCCACCTTCCGGGCCAGCCCCAGCATCCGGCGTTTGGCCTCCGGGTCAACCGTCAGAGCCGTCAGCCATTTCAGCCGTGTCACCGTATTGTGGTGGCTGAGACAGCCGTAAGCGTAGAGAATCTTCTTTTCTTTCATACTCAGTGTCATAATGATTTCCTCCATTTCTTTGCTGCGGAGCCATGCGCCCCGCATGATAAACTTGTTTCCTGTCCGCCGGTCTGCCTGCAAGCCGCTCCTGCCCGGAATTTCTCCCGGCGTATCGGCCTCTTTGGTGTGCTCGATTTCTGTCCTGGCGTCACTTCCCCGGAGGCCATACCCCTTGCAGCCGGTCATTCGATTTTCAAGGTTCTGTGCCTGTCTGCAAGAACCAGTTTACCGAAAAAAGAGGCCCTTTCCCGTATATCCAAAACGTCGGAAAAACGCTCGAAATCCGCATATTTCCACGCTTATGGAATCGTGCTATAATGGGTGTAATCACTGAAAAAGATAACGAGAGAGGGGGCTTTGGATGTACGCAAAGCTGACAATCCCGGAGCGGCTCAAAGACCTGCGGGTGGTGGACAAGCACCTGACGCTGGAACAACTGGCGGAGCAGACCGGCCTGTCTAAATCCGCGCTGGGAAAATACGAAACCGATGACTACAAGGACATCAGCCCGTTTGCGATTGCAACGCTGGCGGACTTTTACGGCGTGTCCACCGACTATCTGATGGGGCTGACGGAAAATAAAAATCACCCAAACACAGAACTTCAATCTCTGCATCTGAGTGATGATATGGTGGAACTTTTGAGCAGCGGCAAAATCAACAACCGGCTTCTCTGCGAACTGGCTGCCCACCCGAATTTCCGGCGGCTGATGATAGATATGGAAATCTGCATCGACCAGATCGCCAATATGCGGGTGGAGCAGATGAATCTGGTGTTGGAGGCCACCCGGCAGACCGTCATGAGCAAGTATGCGCCCGGAGAAGATGACCTCTATATGCGGACGCTGGAACTGGGGCAGGTGCAGGAAAGCGATTTTTACAGCCATGTCATGCACGATGATCTGGACAGCATCGTCCGGGACATCCGGGAAGCACACCGCAAGGACAAGACCACCGCCGACCCGCAGCCCACGCTGGATGACGTCAAGGAAAAGTTTGAACAGGCGCTCGAACAGGGCAGCCAAGAGGAAGTGGTAATCCACGAATTTTGCGACAGAATGCAGATACCCTTCGAGAAGATTTCCTCAGAGGACTTCTCTGCATTTTTGCGGATACTGAGCCTGTCCAAAATGCTCAAAAATCCCAACAACATGAGAGGAAAGGCCAAGCCGCAGCCGTACTATGCGCCCAAGCGGAAGAAACGCAGATAACAGGAAAGCCGCCCAATCTGTACCGTTGGACGGCTTTCGACCCGTTTGTGGGCGGAATAAAATATGTGGTTATACATCCGTTAGCTGACCGTTTTCATCAGCTTTTTCATAAACTTCCAGAGACGGATGCCATCTTTGAGGCCCAGCCGGTAAAAGAAGCACTCGCTTTCTGCACCAGAATCGAAAATAGAATCACAGTAGTGTCTTACAGCGTCCTTCTGTTCCTCAGACAATGCGCTGATTGCTTTTTCATACTCGTTTTCCAAGCGAAGGCAGTCCTCTTTTTTCTCCGTGCCGGTTTCTGCCTCCCGCCACTTAGCAAACTGGCTCTGCATCCGCTCCTGAATCATCAAATCAACCAATTTTTCTATATCTGTACCCATAAGCGCCCCTCCTTATGCTGGGCGGATATAATTCCGGTATGTTTCCAGGACGGAATCTGACACACCGCTTTTATATACTTTGCGGATGTCGGAGATTTCCTCTTGCTTCAGCAGTTTCAGCCATTTCAGCAGCTCAGCCCTGCCGTTGGCAAAGTTACAATAACGCCCATCGGCGTATTCGATACGGTATCTCATAGACAGGCACCTCCTTAAACAAAAATCATCTCAGAGAGGATGATTTCCTCTGCTCGGCTGCGAATGCTGTTCATGCCCCCGACCCACGCAAGCTGGTCACGGGCTTTCAGTTCCTCGGTGACACCCTCCGCCTCCTGCATCTGCGAGACGATACACGCCAGCCGGTCAGCGGCCTGTTCGTTCAGGTCAGCAAGATATGTCCAGAGTTTTCCCGACAGAAGCAGGGCATTGTACTGGCCGGGCCGGTGTTCTTGCAGAAACGCTTTGTGCATCCGGCCCCACCGCCCAATGGGGCGGCTTTCCTCCGGTAGCTCCAGATCGGGGATGTAGTAGTCTCCCACCAGCGTGTAGCTGATTCCGTTTTGATGGATTTTCTTTGGTAAATGCTCCATGTTCGACCTCCTGTATTCAGTTATTTCAGAATCCAGTTGATCGTGTCCCTGTTCATGATAAATTCAAGGCAACTGAACTCTTCACGAACAAGTATGGCATATCTTTTCCCAATTTCTGATAGTTGAGCGAGTGGGAGGTCTCCCGTCCCCGGCTCTCTCCGGTGTTGTAAGTGTCTATGGTCTCCTTTCCCAGAACAGCCGCCAGCTCTTTCAGCGTTGTTGGCTCTTTGCCACCCAGGAAGATGGAAGTATCCATATTGCCGATGATGGTATCGGCATTATCTTTGTAAATTGCCTTGAGCTGGCTCTGTGCCTGCAACACCAGACAGGCAGAGATTTCACGGCTTCGGATGGTGGCCACCAGCTTTTCCAGCTTCGGAATCTGCCCGATGTTAGCACACTCATCAATCAAACAGCGCACATGAACCGGAAGCCTGCCGCCATACACATCATCGGCCTTTTCACAAAGCAGGTTGAATAACTGGGTGTAGCACATGGAAATGAGAAAGTTAAAACTGTCATCCGTATCACTCATAATGAGGAACAGGGCAGTTTTCCGGTCTCCCAGAGTATCCAGCTCCAGCTCGTCATAAGCTGTGACCTCGCGCAACTCTGCAATGTCAAATACGGCAAGGCGCGCACCACAGGAAATAAGAATCGACTTGGCTGTTTTTCCGGCGGCCAGCTTATATTTCTTATACTGACGCACCGCAAAGTGGTTTGGCTTCTCGGCTTCCAGTGCATCAAACATCAGGTCTACGGGATTTTTGAACTCCTCGTCATCCTCCCGGACTTCCATGGCGTTGATGAACTCGATGAGGGTGGAGAAGTTTTGCTCCTCCACCGGAGCTTCATAGTGGATATAGCCAATAAGCGCGCAGTACAACAAGGTTTCTGCTTTTACCCAGAAATCGTCTCCGGCCTTGCCTTCGCCTTTGGTATTGGCGATCAGCGTTGTTACCAGCTTCAAAATATCCTTTTCGCTGTGAATATACGCAAAGGGATTATAGTGCATGGATTTTTTGAAGTTGATGGTATTTAGGACCTTGATTCGGTACGGCTCATAAATGACCTTGCCGTGCTTATCCTTCATGGGCTTTCCGTCCTTCCCCAGCTTGGGCGCACCCCTTTGGAGCATTTTTCCGCACTCCACCAAAATGGTTCCCTTCGGGTCCGTCACAACATAGGAGCTGTGCATCTGCATCAGGTTGGGTTTCAGCCAGAATCGGGTCTTACCGGAACCGGAGCCGCCAATCACCAGTACATTTTTGTTTCTGGCAGTCTTGGGGTCCTTGGGGCGGCTGTTCATGGTCAGGCTCTCCGTTTTCGTCAGAATCACATTGTTCTGAAATACAGGATCAACGTAAGGTGCAATATCCTCACGGGTTCCCCAGCGGGCCGAACCATATTCCAAACCATGTCGATATTTCTTGGCGTTCTTGCTTTTAAGATACACCGCCAGCCTCAGACCAACACCGCAGCACAGCCCTACCAACAAGTCCAATGGATGCAGGCTTGGCCAGAAACTTTGCAACGCCCCAGGCAGAACCGCAACCAGCGAAAGAAACTTTTCTGAAGCATCCGCCCCTTGTGCCATTCGCCATGCCTCTCCAAAATTGGTAGCAAACAGCCCCAGCAGGATATACGGCATATTCAGCAAAATGAGCTTTTTGATGTCCAATGTCTTTTTCATCGTTCCAGCTCCTTTCGCTTGGTGCGATCCACCACAGCATTTTTAACCATCTCTTTGAACTGGTTAAGTTTTGCCAGTACGGACGGGCGCTCTGTTTTCGTTGCCTTTTTGACCTTTTTGTTGGTGTACTCTGTAAAAGCTGCTGTCAGAGCATCTGCATCACGGCCTTTGAAAAAAATCAGGTACTTTGGCGGAGAACTGCTGCGGTCCTTTTTCACCGCATAATCCACACCATATTTCCGGGCGATTTTCTCAAACTCCTTGATAGAGGGGTCTGTGATCTCAATGTTGGATATTCCCTGATTCTGCCCGACAAGCTG
Organism: Hungatella sp. SL.1.14; assembly: GCF_024460495.1. NCBI lineage: Bacteria > Bacillati > Bacillota > Clostridia > Lachnospirales > Lachnospiraceae > Hungatella > Hungatella sp. SL.1.14. The sequence continues at coordinate 35,509 of NZ_JANFYJ010000009.1, forward strand.
CTTCACAGTCTGTTTTCCATGCGGAACAACCGGCGCATCACGGCTTCTCTGTTTTTCCAGCTTCTTTTCCTTTCGATGTGCCATGTACTTGCTTATGGCAGCCTTAAACATTCTGCCGGTAAACTTTGTTCCACTGACAACCAGCGTCAAAGTTCTGTTTTCCACTTCTTCCTGCATTTTCTCGCCTCCTTTCCACGAAGTTTGCAGGGAATCTCTTTTTTTGCTAAGGCGGAACCACCAGCCGCCGCAGAAGATAACGCTTCATACCGCCCTCCTTAGCGTAACTGGTCAGAATGGTCATAGTGCAGATTGCCCTGGCGTACCTTTGCGTGGCTCAAAATCTTAATCTGCCCCTTTTCCTGACTATCCAGTGCTTTTTCATAACCGGTATCCGACAGGAACAGGCGGGTTCGTTCGCCTTTCCAGCCAACAGGGGAATCGTTCGTCAGCACATCAAAAATAATCATGTGCCGGGTGTCCTCCGCAAAACGCTGGAGATCCATATATCCATGACCGTGATAATTCTGCGCTCCTGCCTTTGCCCGCATTTCTTCCATCAGCTGCCCTATGGTCTTTCCCTCAGACATCATGCTTGCTCCTTTCTCCCGGCAGTTCCGGGCAATAAAAAAGCGACCATTTACCAGCCGCCATACAGATCGTGATTTACTTGTGAGGTGTAATGATTGCTTATCGTGGTCGGTGCATTGAACAGAACGGTCAGAAGATACTGCTTCATGTTGCGAATTTCCGTGGTGTTCTTCTGTAAACAGTCCATGACAAACTCAATGTGCGAGTTATCCAGCTTCAAGAACCTGGAACGAACGATTTCATGCGGAAAATCGCTTCCTGCAATACGGGTGGTCTTTCGCTTTGCACAGACCGTTTCCACGATCAGCTCCACAATCTCATCCAAATCCTCCCGATAAGTTTCATACTGCTGACACAGGTATTCATACCCGATATTCTCCTGAATCAATTCCCGATAACTCTCTATCTCTGTGAGTGACATCGCATCCCTTCCTTTCCGTTCCGGCAGACAATCTGCCGCACAATCCCGGAAGGGAATGGAATCGGTACTTGATCCATAAATATTTTGTTTTTGAGTATTTGATTTCTCTATATTTAATTCTGCGGGCTTTTCCGTATCCGGTTTATCCATATCCGGGTTTTCCGTATCTGGTGAATCCGTATCCGGTTTTCTAAGCTGTGGCTGCTCGTATATGACATACTCTGTATCGCTGATGCGCCCCTGCCGGTCACGCATCTTGTGCCGCACAATGTAACCGGCAGCCTCCAATTCCCGCAACGCAGCGCCTATGGCATCCACGCCCTCCTTACAGATCTTTGCAAGACCACGGGTGGTGTAATTCCAGTCCTCTGGCAAAGACAGCATCATGGAAAGCAGCCCCTTGGCTTTTAACGACAGGTTTGCATTTCGTAAATGATGATTGCTCATCACGGTATAATCACGGGTCCGTTCAATGCGAAAAACGGCCATCGACCTCACTCCTTCCGAATTTTGGGTACAAAAAAACCGCAATCCTCATTCCAAAGAATTGCGGTGTTCAACACTTTTCAAATTTTCTTGCATAGAACCAAAACAGCGGCTTTCGAGGACGCGCCTCTGTAAATGGCTCCTCCTGGGCGAAAGGAAGTGTTTGCATCACTCGGTCAATATCCGTTGAATCCATGTCATGCTGAGATTTGCAATCTTCCCGGATTGCTTCTTGAATTTCCTTTACCGTACACATAGTCATTCCTTTCCTGTCGTTGTATGGGTTTATGAGCGGCGGCGTTTTCCCGGTTTGAAATCGAGGATATGTCCCTCAATCACACGAGCATAACGCTTGATCTTGATCTCCCGGCGCTGCTGGCTTTGCAGGGCAGCCTGATACCCATCCTCGGTCAAAAACAGCCGCATTTCCTCTCCGGGGCTGCCGTAAGCTGTGCTGGGACGCAGGACGGAAAACTCAATCATCCAGCGTGTGTTATCCCAAAACCTCTCTACGGCGAGAATGTTGTGTCCTTTCAGCTCACGGGCTGAAATATCCATCATAGGCGGCTCCTTTCATCGTTCCTGGTCTCTCTGACGCTTTTTCTGCCATGCCTCCAGCAGCTTGATGATGGTTTCCTGCATCCGCTGGGGCGTATAGCTTTTAGGAAAATACTTCCGCAAGGTGTCAGAGGTAAATGTCACTCGGTCCAGATCGCTTTTCTTTTCCTCACCCATGATGACACGCATCATATCGAGGGTCAGATGCCCCTCCTGACTGTATTTTTTGAGCCGCTGGGCTTGAGAAAGAGAAGGGGTAGCCTGTTCGCTGTCCATCGCGTCCAACAGGTCTACCTGCTCCTCCTTTTTGAGAAAGGACAGCTCATAGGCAGGGTTCAGGGCAACCTTCTTCTCATCCACCATATCCATCAATTCAGGAATCAGCTCTGTCAGACGGATATAGCGAAAAATCTGGTTTTTACTCTGACCTACTTGCTCTGCCAAAATCTCACTGGACTTCTTGCCCTCTAACTTGTTCCCAACTTGGGAACAAGTTAAATCAACTCGCTCTCCCTGATGTTTCATAGCATCCAGTTTCATTTTATAAGCAAATGCTCTTTCACTGGGGAGGAGACTTTCTCGTTGCAGGTTGCTGTCAACCATAATGATCGTGGCGGCATCATCATCCAAATCCCGAACAATGACCGGCATGGTCTCCTTTTCTGCCAGCTCACTGGCTCTGTGCCGCCTGTGTCCGGCTACCAGCTCATAACCGCCCTCCGGGTCCGGTCGAGCAATCGCCGGAACCAGAACGCCATACTGCTTGATACTGTCAGCGGTCTCCATCATGGCTTCGTCATCCTTGACTTTGAATGGGTGGTTCTTAAAGGGATGCAGTTCAGACAGCGGAATCTCCTGAATCTTTTCCAGCTTTGCATCCTGACGGCCTTCTTCGGTGGAGAACAGATCATCTACCGAGGCCAGCTCTATTTTTTTCGCGCTGCTTTTCAAGTTTCAACACCTCCTTCGTCAGATTTCGATACCCCTCTGCCACCTTGCCGCCAGGGTCATGGGCGAAAATACTTTTTCCCTCTGCGCTGATTTCCTTTGCACGGACAGAGTGTGGAATCTCCGTTCCAAAGATTTTGATTTTACTTCCATAGGTGTCCCGCAGCAAAGCAGCAATCTCTTTTGCAAAGTTGGTGCGGTTATCCACCATCGTCAGCAGGATACCGTCAATCTGGAGCTTTGGATTGATCTGCCGTTTCACCTTACTGACCGTAGATAGAAGCTGTTCCAGTCCTTTGGCGGGCAGATACTCTGCCTGAACGGGAATTATGATCCTGTTAGCAGCCGCCAGCGCATTGACCGTAAGCATCCCCAACGAGGGCTGACAGTCAATCAGGATATGGGAATATTGTCCCTTCAGTGTGTCCAGATATTGCCGTAAAATCGTTTCACGGCTCATGGCGTTTACCAAAGAAACCTCCATACCGGAAAGCTGAATATCCGCAGGCATCAGGTCAACGCCTTCTGCATGATGCAGAATACCTTCTCCGGGGCGTATAGGCTGATCCATCAGAATTTTGCCCATTGCATCCGACAGTGTAAATGGCAGCTTGTCTGGTTGCGGATTTCCCAAGCTGATTGTCAGGCTTCCTTGCGGGTCCCCGTCGATCAGAAGCACTTTCTTTCCGGCCTGTGCCAGACCTATTCCCAAGTTCGCACAGGTTGTTGTTTTGCCAACGCCGCCTTTCTGGTTGGCGATGGCGATGATTTGTGTGTTCATGACTTCACCTCATTTCTGATTGTTGCTGTTGTTTCTGGAAATAGAAAAAGCCGCCACTTCAAAATTAACAGTGAAGTGACGGCTCTTTCTATCGCCGGAATACGAGTTCCTGAAATGAAAAAAGCACCCAGCATTTATACTGTGTGCTACATCAAATTCATATTCAATTATTCAAATTAGCTCAAACTATGCCAAACTGCCACAGCCAAAAAACGAGGGGAAGGAGGGCTGAAAAGCACCCCAAAAATCGGCTCTCGGTTAACCACTTTGGGAACCACTTCCCCCTCTTTTTGCCCTCTTTTTAGCCAGTTAACCACTTGCGGACCACTAAAAATTGGATGAAATCGGCTCTCGTTTTGCCAAATTTGGTCAAACCATATCAGCCCGTTTAGATATAGCAAAAGCCCGGAAAACCTTGATTTTCCGGGCTTTTTGAACCATTTTGATATAGTCTGAGCAGTCGATTATCGCTTGCTGAACTGCGGAGCGCGACGAGCTGCTTTGAGACCGTACTTCTTTCTTTCTTTCATTCTCGGATCTCTTGTCAGATAACCTGCTTTCTTAAGGATCGGACGGTAATCAGCGTCTGCCTGAAGAAGAGCTCTTGCAATACCGTGTCTTACAGCACCTGCCTGTCCTGTAAAACCACCACCGTGAACGTTAACCAGTACGTCAAACTTATCATTAGTCTCTGTAGCAACTAACGGCTGACGAACAACAACTTTTAATGTTTCAAGACCGAAGTACTCATCGATGTCTCTCTTATTAACTGTGATCTTACCTGTACCCGGTACTAAATATACTCTGGCGATAGATTTTTTTCTTCTGCCTGTTCCGTAAAATTTTGCATTAGCCATGATAACTTCCTCCTTTCAGTACCTTATTAAAATTTGATTTCTAAAACTTCTGGTTTCTGAGCCGCATGATCATGTTCCGGACCAGCGTAAACGTGAAGTTTTGTCATCATGCTTCTTCCTAAAGGTCCTTTTGGAAGCATACCCTTAACTGCTAATTCCATAACCTTCTCCGGCTTCTTAGCCATCATTTCTCTTAAGGTTGTTTCCTTCATTCCGCCTACATAATCGGAGTGATTGTAGTAAATCTTCTGGTCTAACTTCTTGCCAGTTACATTCACCTTATCTGCATTTACGATAATTACGTAATCGCCGCAATCCATGTGTGGTGTGAAGATCGGTTTATTTTTTCCTCTTAATACTTTAGCTACTTCTGAAGCCAAGCGTCCTAATGTATGTCCTGTAGCGTCAACTACGTACCATTTTCTCTCAATTGTTGCTGGACTAGCCATAAAAGTTTTCATTGGTTAACCTCCTGTTAAATTGCTGTTATTATTCATAACTATATCGTAAAATGCTCACTCCGGGGCTTTGGCCTAAGCATTTTCGTCTAACGTCACAGTTATACATTATATTACATTCAGCCGGGTGTGTCAACCTCTTTTTCCCATAAAATCAAGGTTTTTTCGATGTTTTTATTCTTTCGGGCTGCCCTTCCCGGCGCCTCTGCGATATTCGTCGTGTGTCACATACCACCCGGTTCTTTCTTCCGAAGGCTGGAATACGTAATAGCCGTATGGTTTTCCCGCCTCGATCCGTTCCCCGGATTCACAGTCATTTACATAAACCGTTTCCGCTCCGTTCCTGACTGCCTGATGCACCACCCGGAACAGGAGGCGGTCAAATTCTTTCGGGATACACCGCTCTATGGTCAGAAACGACTGTTTCTCAGCCGCTGTCCCCGACTGGTCGAGAGAGTATTTCCACTCTTTATTTTCAGCCGCGATAACAGGACGAAGCTCCGTCTCTTCCTCCAGGCTGATCAGGGTCAGTCCCCTGGCTACCGCGGTAGGGCCTGCCGCCGCACGGCTTCTGGCACCCAGAATCTCCTCTACATGCTCCGGCGGCCAGACTCCCAGTCCCACCTTCATAAGTGTTCCTGCAATGATTCGAACCATATTGTACAGAAATCCGCTTCCACTGACCCGAATGGTAATCATATCGCCCGTCTTCCCGACATCCAGGCTGTAAATGGTGCGAACCATATCCTCCGCCTGGGTCCTCGGTGCGCAGAAGCTGGTAAAATCGTGTTCTCCCACCAGATACTCCGCCGCCTGCTTCATCTTTTCCACATCGAGTGGATAATAACAGAAATAGGCGTACAGCCGCAGCGTCGGAACCTCAATCCTCCGATTCAAAATCCTGTATTCATACGTCTTCACGCAATTGCATTTTCTGGGATGCCAGGTGAGGGGAACCTCCTCCGACTTTAACACTCTGATGTCCTCCGGAAGCCTCTGATTAAGCGCAAAGCAGATCTTATCCGCCGGCATCCGGTTCTCCGTGTCGAATACCGCTACATTTCCCTCCGCGTGCACACCGGAATCAGTCCGGCTGGCACCGATCACCGCCACCTTCTCATGAAGCAGGGCCGTCAGCGCCTCGTTTAAGACCTCTTCTATGGTCCGTCCGTTGTTCTGAATCTGCCATCCGCAGTAGTTTGTGCCATCGTAGGCCACTATCAGCTTAATCCGTTTCATCTTCTTCCAAACCGCCTTATATCAGGATTCTCAAAACAATGATCACGGCCAGATAAGCGATGTAAACCAGATATGTCACGCCATCCCGCTTTGCATAATGAAGCGGCTTCATCTTCGTTCTTCCCTCACCGCCGCGGTAGCACCTCGCCTCCATGGCCATAGCCAGATCCGTAGCACGCCGGAATGCCGAGATAAACAGCGGGACAAGGAGAGGAATCATGTTCTTCGCCCTCTGAATGATATTTCCGCTTTCAAAATCAGCACCTCTCGCCATCTGCGCCTTCATGATTTTATCCGTCTCCTCCACCAGTATCGGGATAAACCGCAGTGCAATGGACATCATCATGGATACCTCATGGACCGGCAAACCGATCTTTTTTAAGAATCCAAGACTCTTCTCCAGTCCGTCTGTCAGCTCATTGGGGGTAGTCGTCAGGGTCATAACAGACGATCCCACAACCAGATAGATCAGTCTGACCCCCATAAAACCGGCCGTCTTCAGCCCTTCCTTCGTCACCTTTAAAAACCACAGCTGAAAGAGTACTTCCCCCTGGGTCAGAAATAAGTTAAAGCTGACACTGATTAAGAGCAGAAAAATAATGGCCTTTAATCCCCGCACCATAAACCGGAAGGGTACGTGGCTTATCTTTATGGCAGCGGCCAGAAAGACCGTGGCAGCCAGGTAAGCCCAGATACTGTCCGCAACAAACAGGGAAATGATAAATACCATGGTACCAAACAGCTTTGTCCTCGGGTCCAGCCGGTGAAGTACGGAATCCACCGGATAGTACTGCCCCAGTGTAATATCTCTTAACATATTGTCTCCTGTCCGCGGCTTCCATTCCCGCGGGCCGCCTGTCCTTCCTTTTTTAACAGCGCAAGGATCTCATCTCTCGCTTCCTCTACCGTCGTAATATTGTTGTCAATCGGAACCCCATGATCCCGCAGCGTATGCACCACATAGGTGATCTGCGGCGCGGCCAGACCGATGGCCTCCAGTTCCCTGTAATGTTTGAATACCTCCCTTGGGGTGTCATCAAACACCTTCTCCCCGTGATTCATCACGAGAATCCGGTCTACATACTTTGCTATGTCCTCCATACTGTGGGAAACCAGTATGATTGTCATCTTCTTCTCCCGGTGCAGACGCTCTATCTGATCCAGGATCTCATCGCGCCCTCTCGGGTCCAGACCTGCCGTGGGCTCGTCCAGAATCAGCACCTCCGGTTCCATGGCCAGCACACCGGCAATGGCTACCCGGCGCTTCTGACCGCCCGACAGTTCAAACGGCGACTGCTTATAAAAGCTCTCGTCAAGCCCAACCATAGTAAGCGCTTCTCTTGCCCTGCTTTCGATCTCCCCCTTCGGCAGTCCCTGGTTCTTCGGCCCGAAGCAGACATCCGTAAACACATCAATCTCAAACAGCTGATGCTCCGGATACTGGAACACCAGACCTACATGGCTTCGCAGCGCTCTCATATCGTAGCCGTCACTGTAGATATTCTCTCCATTATAATAGATTGCACCGCTTGTCGCCTTAATTAGTCCGTTTAAATGCTGGATCAGTGTGGATTTACCAGAACCGGTATGGCCGATCAGCCCGATAAACTGGCCATCCTGAATCTCCAGATTTACCTCCTTTAACGCCTGCTGCTCAAACGCAGTGCCCTGCCCGTAAATGTAATTCAAATGTTCAATCTTAATTGCCATAACTGCCTCCATCTCCCAGAGTCACTCTGCCCGGATAACGCTCCGCAAATATAGGAAGCAGATATTTCATCAGCTCATTCAGTGTCAGAATTCCATCCGGTAACTCTACCCCGTTCTTCTGAAGCTCATAAGCCAGCTCGGTCACCTGCGGTACATCCAGCCGGTAGGATTTGAGTTCCTCCACCCTGGAGAAAATCTCCCTGGGCGTTCCATCCATAACCACTCTGCCGTCATCCATAACGATAACCCGGTCGGCATTGATTACTTCTTCCATATAATGAGTGATGAGCACCACCGTGATGCCCTCCTGACGGTTTAACTCATGGACGGTCTTTACCACTTCCCTGCGCCCGTTGGGGTCCAGCATGGCCGTAGGCTCGTCCAGAACGATACACTGCGGTCTCATGGCCATGACGCCTGCGATGGCGACCCGCTGCTTCTGACCACCGGAAAGCTTGTTGGGAGACTTCATACGGTAGGCTGTCATGCCCACCGCTTCCAGGCTCTCATCCACCCGCTTCCAGATCTCATCGGTGGGAATCCCCATATTCTCCGGACCAAAGCCCACATCCTCCTCCACGACATTACCGATAATCTGGTTATCCGGATTCTGGAAGACCATCCCCGTCTTCTTTCGAACCTCCCACAGATTCTCCTCCTTGGAGGTATCCAGTCCCTGAATCCACACCGTGCCGTCCGTCGGAAGCAGGATCGCATCCAACTGCTTGGCAAAGGTGGATTTTCCGGAACCATTGTGTCCTAAGACCGCCACAAACTGGCCTTCCTTAATCTCGATGCTGACATCATCGATGGCGCGGTTTACTTCTTCTATATTTTCTTCTTCATCTCTTCTGATATAATCAAAAATCAGCTTCGATGTCTTTATAATTCCCATGGCTTACCTTTCTGCGATAAACGCGGACAAAAATCAGGTCAAAGACTTCCGGCAAAAATCCAAAAAAACGAAAATCCCCATAAAATAAGAAGTCTTATATGTCACATAATTTTAGTTGAATTTTACGCAACAGTCAAGCCAGATTTCATAATCAGACCAATTCTTCTTAGTCAGACCGGAAAAAAAGAAAGACACAGCGCCTTCCGCCATGTCTTTCCCGAATAACAAATTCCCTTACGGCACCCACTGTCCCGACTCATTCACCTTGTACGTTCCGTCAATGACAGTATTCGCCGCCATGCTTCCGTCCTCATATAAGTAATACCATTTCCCCGGCTCTGCCTGAAGCCAACCGGTCACCATGTCGCCATTCACATTGAAATAGTACCATTTTCCGCCGATCTGCTGCCATCCGGTCACCATCTCAGCGTTTTCATTCATATAATACCACTTGCTGTTCAGATACTGCCAACCAGTCAGTGCGTAGCCGTCCTGATTAAAATAATACCACTTGCCGCTTATCATCTTCCAGCAGTTCGCCGCATAATTTCCATCCTCGTCACGGTACCGTTTGCCGGCCTGGGTGTTGGCCCATCGTCCCGATGTATCTCCCAGTTCCTGGACCTCAGAATCAGTGGAAACCGTAAATTCACCGTCTTTTAAATACTTCTCCTCGGAACTGTCCTTCGCAATGGCTCTCACCTCGTAGTAATAGCTGTAGCCATCCTGTAAATATTCCAGTAAATCGATGGAGGTGGAACCGGTCGTCAGCGTCTTAATCCACTGATCCTCCCGGTAAAGGCGAAGCTGATACTTCGAAGCGTAAGGAACTCGTTTCCAGGATGCCTTCGTCTTTGCCGCATCACTCCAGCCAGCGGTCTCCGGCGCTCCAAGCTGTGCCACCGGTACGTAAGTAGCTTTAATTGTCGTCTCGCCGTCTGCAGCCTTGGCTGAAACCAGTTCTCCGCCGTATACGCTGCAGCTGCTCTTCACATAGTCCCCGGCGATTGTAAAGGTAGCAGTCACCTTTTTTCCAGGAACCCAGTCCTCCGGAGTCTTACTCCACTCCGGTGATACCTCGTCGTAATTTACTGTAACCTTTGGTACCTTGATATCTTCCGTCCATTCACTTCTCACATCGTTTTCAAACCGAATCTTAACACTTTTCGCAGCCATGGACGTCATGGCGGTACCGAGCGTCATTACCGCTCCCAGAAGTATCAGCCATCTGCCCTTTCCCTTTATTCCTCGCATCGTGTCATCTTCCTTTCCTGATGATTTTACTTATGCCACACGCCGTTGCCGTCAACCGGGAAACCATCAATGGTAGTATTCACCGCCTTGGAGCCCTCACCAGGATAGAAGTAGTACCAGCTTCCGTCAACCTGGCGCCAGCCCTCAAGCATTGCGCCGGAAGCGTCGGTACAGTACCACTTATTATTATAGGCGATCCAGCCCGTAAGCATCGCACCCTCTACGCCTGTAGTCGTGGAAGGATTCAAATAATACCACTTATTATTGGATAACACCCATCCGGTTACCATAGCTCCCTGATCGTTTAAAAAGTACCACAGATTATTTCTCTGCTGCCATCCGGTGAGCATCACACCGTTGGAATCAAATAAATACCATTTCTCATTGATCTTGGCCCAGTTGTTCTTCTGGTAACTTCCATCCGGATATCTAAAATACCAGTTGTTCCCGTCCTTGATCCAGCCAACCTGACTGGTACTGCCGGGCGTTCCGTTGTCCTGTCCGGAGCCGTCAGACACCTTCTCCTCCGGCAGATAAACCTCGTCGGATTCCGTCCAGTCGCTCTTCTTCCCGTACTTCTTCTCACTCTCGGTATATGGAACTGTGCGAACCTTAAAGGAATATGTGCCGGCTTTCGTCATATAAGGATAAAAATTATAGGACGTGGCCTTAAGGCCCTCAACCTTCTTTACAACAGAACTGCCGCGGTATAAATACACGTCATAGGCATCAGACGAATTATCAACCTTACTCCAGCGGGCACCGCCGTAACCGTTTTCTCTCCAGTAGGCATCATCGGGAGAACTGTATGTGCCCTTAATCGGTTTAAACTTAAAAGTCACATACAACGTATCACTGCCGGAACGGCTGGCTGACACATACGTTCCGCCTTTTACCGTCACGTTACTGGACTGATATCCCCCTTTAAATGCATACTCATCGGAATCGGTGGCATGCAGTTCCACTCTCATCTTAGGTTCATATCCGATGGTCATCTCTTTCGATCCGGAGGTAATCCATTCGATTCCGTTGACCTCATATCTGCTGTTGTTTGTATACACATAATTCCCTGTTGAATTCTCCTTAAGCTCGAAGGACGTTTCCTCCGGAAGAGTCCCCCCGGATTCCATTTCCTCTAATCCTGCATAGATCGTCACAGATGAAATCGTCTTTGACGCAGCGAATGCCTGAAATGGAATACTCACCCCAAGAACACTCACAATGGCGGTCAAAGCCAATAGTTTTCCAAACCGTTTCATAAAAATACCTCCCACTCTTTATAGTTACTCCGCATTTTTCCTACTATTATTATAGCCCCTGGGGCAATTCACCGTCAACTTAAGATATTCTTTCTTTATTCTTGCGTTTAGGAAAAATTGAGTAATAAATTTGCAAGAATGGTATTCTTTACCAGAAATCCATGCCGAATCAGAGCCAGACTTTAGCCAAACACGGAAGCTTCCTTGATATCCAGTTTTTTACACCATTTCCGGAGAACCTTTTCCTGATATTTCTCCACAGAAAAATCAGCAAGCTCCAGATCCAGCGGAATATCTGTCTTAATGGCAGCCAGACGCTTGGACAGCAGGGCTGCGGCTTCCCCGCACAGTTCCCTGTCCTCCCCGGTCTTCGTCAGCGCTTTGTAGGGAGTTCTGGTGATTCCCAGCTTCTCCTTCCAGAAATCCTGGAGTTCCTTTAACTGTTTTTTATCCGTCTCCGCGTCATGGATCGCCTCGTACATCGCCTCCACGGTTCCATATTCAGCCAGGAGAGGCGGCACCGCACTGCTGACCCCCTTTACTCCCGGGATGTTATCCGAGGTGTCGCCCTGAATCCCTTTTAAATCGGTGATCTGCTCCGGCCATACGCCTTCCTCTGCAAACACATGCTCCGCTGTAAATTCAAATGTCTTCTCCGGAAGATTGACATCTTTTTTCGTCAGGCCATAGGGGCCGTAGTACTTTTCGTACAGTTCATCCGCCTTCTCCTGCTTCGCCTGCACCATCCAGGCCCTGACGTTGTATTCGTCATTCACCAGCTGCAGGTAATCGTGATCCTTTGTCATGACCACCACAGGCACCTGGCTGCGAAACTTCATGACCAGTGAGCCCGCATAGTCGTCAGCCTCGTAGTCATCGCTGTAGAGCACTCTGAAACCGGCTTCCTCCAGGATCGATTCAATCAGGACAAACTGCTGCTTCAGCGGTTCGGGAGTCGCCCCTCTTGTACCCTTGTACTCCGCGTACAGCTCCCGCCGGAACGTATCCCTCGTCTTATCAAACACGAAGGCAATGTATCCGGGTTCCTGCTTCTTGAGGAGAGAGGCAATGGTCTTTAGCATGCCAAAAATCGCGTTGGTGTATGTCCCGTCTCCTGCATGCAGAATTTTCCCGTAATGCTTCTGCTTTTCTTCCTCCGTTTTCGCAAACATAATTTCTCGTGGAAGTACAGCATAGTAACAGGTGGACAGCATGGAAGAGCCGTCTACAATCACAAACTTGTCTTTCATTCAATATCCTTTCTAAAGCTGCTTATTGGTATCTCATTCCATTTATTTTCCGTCATACTTCCAGATCTGTACCTCTCCCGGGTAATCTTCGAATACACGCTTAATGATGGCTTCTACAACGTCCCAGTCACCGCCTCCAAATCCACATCCCATTCCCTGCGGGAACGCGGCTGTCTCGTTCCTTCCCCGCACGGTTAAAAACTCACAGATCTCTTCCAACGCTTTTTCCAGGGCTTCATAGTCGGTGTAGACACCGGTTTTCCCGTAGTCGTCCTGGCCGTAAAGATTGGCAATCAGAAACCAGCGGCCGTCCTTTTCAACCGGCTGGGCTGATACCCGGCCTAACAGCTTCGCCGTCTTGCCGCCCACTTCCTCTGTCCACTGCTTTGTCAGAATTTTATAGGATTTTTCTACTTCCGGGAACAGCTTCTTTACCTGGCCCGCCATGCCGCGCCCAAACACTCCCTGGCAGTTTACCTGATGGCAGATTAAGTCTGCATTGGAGCTAAATATGTCGCCTTCGTAGTATTTTATCATTGTAACCGCCCTCTCTTTCTTTTTCTCTTCCTTTTACTTATTTTCTATTTTCTATATCGCTCTTTTGTATCATAACACATTTGAGGGGGTGGGGAAATATGTAAGGACGAAATTCGACAACTCGCTTGCGCATCGTCGGATAAACATGCCTTTTTCTGGTATCCCGCTGCCCCGCAGTGCACACCTCACTTCCGCTGCGCTCCAGTTCGGTGTGGGGCGTTCGCCCTACAAAAAACGCCAGGAGAAAATTTTCTTATGTGCTAGCACAACGAAAATTTTCTCCTGGCGTTTTTTGACACTGCTCAGTGCTTAGACAAGCTCCAGCAGTACTTCCATAGCCCCGTCACCCTTACGCTGGCCAATCTTTACGATTCTTGTGTAGCCACCATTGCGGGATACGTACTTGGGAGCGATCTCCTCAAATAACTTCTTCGGAAGATCTACACTCTTTGTATTTTTCTTTCTGCCTGCAGCTTCCTGCGGTACTTCTGTTACATCGTACAGTACCTTTAACATCTGTCTTCTGGCATGAAGTCTGGAAGGAAGATCCTTCTTGATCTCTTTTTCTACTTCGTCGTATACGGTAACTTTCTTGCCGTTCACCACTTCTTTGACTCTCTTGCCGTCTTTGTCCTTGCGGGCAACCTTAGCGGTTACTTTAACGGTTTCGAAATTGTCTTTCTCTTTCACGGCCAGAGCAATCAGTCCTTCTGCTACTTTACGGATTTCTTTTGCTCTTGCTTCTGTTGTAACGATCTTGCCATTGTGTAATAATGCTGTTACCTGGCTTCTGATCAGTGCTTTTCTCTGACTGGAAGTTCTTCCCAGCTTTCTATATCCTGCCATGTCTTATTTCCCTCCATTTGTGGAACGCCGGCGCATGCTTCTTCGGTCTTACTGCATCCCGCGCTTAATCTCCATAAATTCCTGTAACGAGCGATCAGCTGTTCGCGTCATCACTCGGGTTAAGCTGTAAGCCTAACTCCTTTAACTTTGCCAGCACCTCTTCTAAAGACTTGCGGCCTAAGTTACGAACCTTCATCATATCCTCAGAAGTTCTGTTGCACAGCTCTTCCACCGTATTGATTCCGGCTCTCTTTAAACAGTTGTATGAACGGACGGAAAGTTCCAGTTCGTCGATATTCATCTCCAGAACCTTCTCTTTCTCATTATCCTCTTTCTCTACCATGACTTCTGCAGTCTTGGCATTCTCGGATAAATCGATGAACAGATTCAAATGTTCACTTAACACCTTTGCAGCAAGGCTGACTGCCTCGTCTGGCGCCAGTGTTCCGTCTGTGTATACATCTAATGTCAGCTTATCGAAATCGGTAACCTGACCTACTCGGGTGTTCTGTACCGTCATGTTGACGCGCTCTACTGGTGTATAGATGGAATCAACGGCAATCACGCCAATCGGTAAATCTTCACTCTTGTTTTTGTCTGCGCTTACATAGCCGCGGCCCTTTGTGATCGTCAGTTCCATGTAGAACTTACTGTCTGTGCCGCCGCTGAGTGTCGCGATCACCTGATCCGGATTCATGATTTCAATATCCGGGTCCGCCTGAATATCAGCAGCCGTTACCACACCTTCGCCTTCAAACTCGATGTAGGCAACCTTTGCCTCATTGGTGTCGCTGTTATTTTTGATTGCTAAGCTTTTGATGTTCATAATGATCTCAGTCACATCCTCTTTAACGCCTGGGATAGAACTGAATTCATGCAAAACGCCGTCGATTTTTACCTGACTGACTGCGGCTCCCGGTAAAGAAGAAAGCATGATTCTTCTCAAGGAATTGCCTAAAGTCGTACCGTAACCTCTTTCAAGCGGTTCAACTACAAACTTGCCATATTTCTTGTCCTCAGAGATTTCAGCAATCTCAATGTTTGGTTTTTCAAAATCGAACACTAATAGCCCCTCCTTTTGGGTAATTTGTATCGAGGGTCTTATACTCAAATCCTTGCCCGGAGTACAGTTTCCCATACTCCGGGCGAAAGTTGTTGTTTCTCTTTAACAGACTTTCAATTATTTGGAGTACAACTCGACGATAAGCATTTCATTCACTGGAACATCAATCTCATCTCTTGTTGGTAACTCTTTAACAGTACCACGTAAATTCTCATGGTCAACATCAACCCAGGCCGGAGTTAAACGTCCTGCTGTGGTCTCTACAACATCTTTAAATCTGGCGTTTCCTTTGCATTTCTCTTTTACTTCGATTACGTCGCCAGCTTTTACTAAGTAAGACGGAATGTTTACACACTTGCCGTTTACCAGGATGCTCTTATGGTCAACCATCTGTCTGGTCTCTCTTCTTGTTCTTCCAAAGCCCATACGGAATACTACGTTGTCAAGTCTTCTCTCCAGAAGGATCATCAGGTTTTCACCGACCATACCATTCATTCTGGAAGCCTTTGCGTAATAGTTACGGAATGGTTTCTCAAGAACGCCGTAGATGAATTTGGCTTTCTGCTTTTCTCTTAACTGAAGGCCGTACTCACTCATCTTTCTGTTAGCTCTTTTTAATTCTCTGTTGGATTTTTTATCTATTCCTAAATAGATTGGATCAAGACCAAGGGATCTACATCTTTTAAGAACAGGAACTCTATCTACTGCCACTGTAATTACCTCCTAATTAGACTCTTCTACGTTTTGGCGGACGACATCCGTTATGTGGAACCGGAGTAACATCCTTGATACTGGTTACTTCTAAACCGCATGCCTGAAGTGCACGAATAGCTGCTTCACGGCCTGAACCAGGACCCTTTACCATAACGTCTACTGATTTTAAACCATGTACAAGAGCTGCCTTAGTAGCAGTTTCTGCCGCCATCTGAGCTGCATATGGAGTAGATTTTCTTGAACCTCTAAATCCCAGACCACCAGCACTTGCCCATGATAAGGCATTACCCTGAGTATCTGTTAATGTCACGATTGTGTTATTAAAAGATGACTGGATATGTGCTTGTCCGCGTTCAACGTTTTTCTTTACGCGCTTTTTTGTCACTTTTTTAGTAGTGGACACTTTTTTAGCCATTTTAAACTAACCTACTTTCTTCATTTCTTGAATCCTGTTATTCCTGTTTTTAAAACATGTAACGTGATTCACTGTTTTAGTTTCATTCATCGTGAGTAATCTCACGAAATGTTCAATGCTTATTTCTTCTTGTTTGCTACGGTTTTTCTCGGGCCCTTGCGAGTTCTTGCATTGGTCTTTGTCTTCTGACCACGAACCGGCAGGCTCTTTCTGTGACGAATTCCACGATAGCAGCCAATTTCCTGAAGTCTCTTGATGTTCATAGCGATCTCTCTGCGTAAATCACCTTCCACCATCTGACTGTCAGCGATAACAGCTGAAATTCTCTTTACTTCGTCGTCGGTTAAGTCCTTAACACGAGTGTCAGGATTAACGCCAGCTTCTGTAAGAATGCGGTTTGAACTTGTTCTACCGATACCGTAGATATAAGTTAATCCGATCTCAACACGTTTTTCTCTTGGTAAATCAACACCTGAAATACGAGCCATGTGTGTAGTACACCTCCATTAATAATTTTTAACCTTGTCTCTGCTTATGCTTAGGATTTTCACAGATTACTCTGATACTGCCTTTTCTCTTGATGATTTTGCATTTTTCGCAAATCGGTTTGACTGATGATCTAACCTTCACAGCAATTCTCCTTTCCGTTATGCGTCCCCGAAAGAGGACATCCAGGTATACCCGCAATGTGTTTTATCTAAAATAAACCAGTGCTGCCGTTTGGGCATAATACACCCGGTATTTCAACAAAGTCGCTATAGCATTATAACACTTTCCATATGGGAATGCAAGCATTTTTTCCTTGTTTTTACTTTTATTTATCTCTCCAGATGATTCTTCCCTTGGACAAATCGTAAGGGGACAACTCAATGGTTACCTTATCACCCGGCAGAATACGGATATAGTTCATACGAAGTTTGCCGCTGATGTGTGCAAGCACCTGATGGCCGTTCTCCAGTTCCACCTGGAACATGGCATTCGGAAGCTTTTCAACAACGGTTCCTTCAATTTCAATAACATCTGCTTTCGACATAAAATCTTACCTCCTGACAACCTGTGTCTTTACTCACTGCTTTTTTTGAAACATTTGATAAAACGAGCGATCTCTTCATTGGTGACTCTCTGGTTTTCTCTGATCTTTTTACCCGGACAGTCCGCTTCACAGGAAACGGCTTCCACATGCTTTCTGTTTTTCCTCTTCGGTCCGGCAAGCGTACGATACTTTCCGTCCACCAGATAAACATATTCGCCCTCTTCCTTTAATATGAAGAAAACTTCATCTTTATCGTGTCCGGCCAGACTTTTTACCAGACTTCCTATTGTGATCTCCATACTGTCCTCACTTAAACTCCCTAATGGGCTTCCGAAACCAGGCTTAAAAGCTCCGGTTCGCCTTCTGTAATCAGGACCGTATTCTCATAATGGGCTGATAATGCTCCATCCTCTGTTACAACCGTCCAGTCATCATCGAGCCACACGACCTCCGGTGTCCCCTCGTTGATCATCGGTTCGATGGCGAGAGTCATACCCGGCCTCAGTTTCAGGCCGCGTCGCCTTCCTGCGAAATTGGGCACCTCCGGATCTTCATGGAGATGACTTCCGATTCCGTGCCCCACCAGATCCCGGACCACACCGTAGCCGAAGCTTTCCGCATAGGTCTGGATTGCAGAAGATATATCATTCAGATGATTGCCAGCTTTTGCAAATTTAATCCCTTCAAAGAAACTTTGTTTTGTCACCTCGATGAGTCTGCCTGCTTCGGGGGAGATTTCGCCGATCCCGTACGTCCTTGCCGCATCGGAATGGTATCCCTTGTAGATCACGCCGGCATCCAGGCTCACAATATCGCCTTCCTCTATGAAATGCTTCTTACTGGGAATTCCGTGAACCACCTCGTCGTTCACAGATACGCAGATTGAAGCCGGATAGCCGTTGTAATTCTTGAAGGAAGGGATGCAGCCGTAGCTTCTGATGATCTCCTCTCCCAAATGGTCGATATCCCAGGTTGTCATACCGGGCTTTAAGGCTTTCGCCAGCTCCTCGTGGGTCTTCGCGAGGATTCTCCCGGCCTCTCTCATAAGTTCTATTTCTCTTGCAGATTTAATTGTAACTGACATACATTACGCTCCCAGAACAGCGACGATATCGGAGAACACTTTTTCCATATCCTGTGTTCCGTCAACATTCGCCAGTACGCCGGCTTCCTTATAATAGTCAATCAGAGGCTGTGTCTGATCATGGTACACGGACAGACGCTTCTTAACGGTTTCCGGCTTATCGTCATCTCTTAAGACAAGCTTGTCACCGCAGACATCACAGATGCCTTCCACCTTGCTGGGTTTATAGACAATATGATATGTAGCACCGCAGCTTAAGCAGGCACGGCGTCCTGACATACGATTCACGATGTTCTCATCCGGAACATCCACATTAACGGCATAATCGATCTTCTGGTTTCTCTCGTTAAGAGCATTCGTAAGGCTTTCCGCCTGCGGAATCGTTCTTGGGAAACCGTCTAACACGTAGCCGTTCTTACAGTCATCCTTCTGAATGCGGTCCATCAGCATGCCGATCGTCAGCTCATCCGGTACTAAGCCTCCCTGATCCATATATGCCTTTGCCTTCATTCCAAGTTCTGTTCCTTCTTTGATGTTGGAACGGAAAATATCGCCTGTGGAAATGTGTGGAATCTGATACTTTTCAGCAATCTTCTTTGCCTGGGTCCCTTTACCGGCACCTGGGGCACCTAACATGATAATCTTCATCAGCAGTCCCTCCCTGCAATATGTTCATATAGCACAAAGACCAAGAGAAACACGCCATTATGTGTTCCTCTTGGATTTGTCCATTAGTCATTCAAAAATCCCTTATAATAACGTACAAGCATCTGAGATTCAATTGCCTTGATTGTCTCTAAGACAACGCTGACAATGATGATTAAGGATGTACCACCAAATGACAGGCGGCTTACATTAAAGAGGCCGGATACCATAATCGGGATGATACATACAATCGTCAGACCACATGCACCGATAAATACTACGTAGTTCAAAATGGAATTGAGGTAATCGCTGGTTGGCTTGCCTGGGCGGATACCCGGGATAAAGCCGCCTGATTTCTTCATGTTGTTAGCCACTTCCAACGGATTAAAGGTAATCGATGTATAGAAGTAGGCAAACACGATAATCAGGGCGATATAAATCACCATACCAATCGAGTAGACCGGACGTTCCGGCTTGAACCAGTTAGAAGAATTCAGCATCAGAAGGATATGTCCGCCAATGCTGTCATAGTTAATCCGGCTGCCGAAGAACTGGGCAATTACTACCGGGAATGACATGATGGAGGAAGCAAAGATAACCGGGATAACACCGGCTGTATTTACTTTTAACGGGATGTTGGAGGACTGGCCGCCAACCATCTTGCGTCCCTGCATCTTTTTGGAATACTGGACTGGAATTCTTCTCTCGCCATCCTGAAGGACAACGACAAATACCACGATCGCAATCACAATTGCCACAATGATAATGGCGGCTACTGCGGAAACTGCAACCGATTTCCCAGACATAAATCTGGTATAAAGTGTTGATGCGTCAGAGGGCAGACTGGAAATGATGTTAAACAGCAGGACGATGGAGATACCATTTCCCACACCATTTTCCGTGATACGCTCACCAATCCACATCAGAAGCGCACTACCTGCAGTCATCGTAACAACTGCGATAATTACGCTGATCGCGTTAAACTCGCTTAACAGTCCCTGGCCGCCGAATCCGATTGCCATAGCAATGGATTCAATTAACGCCAGTGCAACTGTTACGTAACGGGTGTATTCTGCAATCTTTTTTCTTCCGTCTTCCCCATCTCTCTGCATCTCTTCCAGCTTCGGAATCGCAATGGTCAAAAGCTGCATGATGATGGAAGATGTGATGTACGGGGTAATGCTCAGTGCAAACACAGACATATTGGTAAAGGAACTGCCTGTCATTGCGTTAAAAAAGCCGAACGCATCGTTATTCTGCTGAGCAAAAAAATCTTTGAAAAATGCTGTTTCTACTCCAGGAATCGGTAACTGAGAACCGATTCTAATAACCACCAGCATCGCGAACGTGTACAGAAGTTTCTTTCTGATGTCCTTGATCTTGAATGCATTACGGAGCGTTTTTAACATATTAGTTCACCTCGCAGGTTCCACCTAAAGCCTCGATTTTGGTCTTAGCGCCTTCGCTGAAAGCATCTACCTTTACTGTAAGCTTTTTGGTTAATTCTCCGTTTCCAAGGATCTTAACACCATCGCGCGGATTCTTAACAATGCCGCTCTCCAGCAGAGTCTCAACTGTCACAACAGTATCGTTTTCGAACTGCTCTAAAGCACTAACATTGATGCCAATGATAGTCTTGCTGTTTCTGTTTGTAAAGCCTCTCTTAGGAAGACGTCTGTATAAAGGCATCTGGCCGCCTTCAAATCCTGGTCTCGGAGCACCTGAACGAGCTTTCTGTCCTTTATGGCCCTTACCTGCAGTCTTACCGTTTCCAGAACCATGGCCACGGCCTCTTCTGAAACTGTCGCTGTGTTTGGATCCTAATGCAGGCTGTAAATTTGATAATTCCATCGTTTGCACCTCCTTACTGTTCTGCTTAAATTTCTTCAACTTTTACTAAATGTCTTACGCTCTGGATCATGCCTCTGACTGCACCGTTATCCGGCATTTCAACTGTCTTATGAAGCTTCTTTAAACCTAAAGCTTCAACGGTTGCTTTCTGCTTCGGAACTGCGCCGATCGGGGATTTCACCAATGTGATTTTTAATTTATCTGCCATTATCCTATCCTCCTTAGCCTAAAATCTCTTCTACAGATTTGCCGCGAAGCTTTGCAACTTCCTCAGGAGTCTTTAACTGAGTCAATCCTTCGATTGTAGCCAAAACTACGTTTGTCTTGTTGTTGGAACCTAAAGATTTTGTACGGATGTTCTTAATTCCTGCAAGCTCAACTACCGCACGTGCAGGACCGCCTGCGATGATACCGGTACCTTCCGGAGCTCTCTTAAGAAGAACTGCTGCGCTTCCGAATTTTCCGATTAAATCATGAGGAATACTGCTGTTCTCATCTACCGGTACAGTTACCATGTTCTTAACAGCAGCCTCTTTACCCTTGCGGATTGCTTCCGGAACTTCGCCTGCTTTGCCAAGGCCTGCACCTACGTGGCCATTGCCATCGCCTACGACTACTAAAGCAGAGAATCTCATAGTACGTCCGCCTTTTACGGTTTTCGATACTCGCTTGATAGCAACTACTTTGTCGTTTAATTCTAACTGACTTGCATCAATAATTGTATGTTTCAACGCCCTATTCTCCTCTCTACTAGAATTCCAGACCAGCTTCTCTGGCTGCGTCTGCTAATGCCTGAATCTTGCCCTGATATATGAAGCCGCCTCTGTCAAATACAACTTCCTTGATTCCCTTTTCGAGAGCCCTCTTGGCAATTACGGTACCTACATATGCTGCAGCATCAACGTTGTTAGTTTTCTCTAATTCAGCCTTTACTTCTTTTTCAACTGTAGAAGCTGAGACTAAAGTTTTACCAACTGTATCGTCAATAATTTGAGCATACATATGATTATTACTTCTGAACACAGCTAAACGCGGTCTTTCTGCAGTGCCTGCAAAACGATTACGTAATCTGGTGTGCTTTTTCACGCGAACTTCGCTTCTTGACTGTTTGCTAACCATTTTTACACTCTCCTTAAATTATTTCTTACCAGTCTTACCAACTTTACGTCTGATAACTTCATCAGCATATTTGATACCTTTGCCCTTATACGGCTCAGGTCTTCTCTTGTCTCTGATTTCAGCAGCGTACTGGCCTACTTTTTCTTTATCGATACCCTTTACAATGATGACGTTCTGGCCTTCCATTGTGGACTCCAGACCTTCCGGATCTTCCATCTCAACCGGATGAGAATAGCCGAGGGAAAGAACAAGCTTCTTGCCCTGCTTCTGAGCTCTGTAACCTACACCATTGATTTCCAGTTTCTTCTCGTAACCAGCGGTTACGCCGACGATCATGTTGTTGATCAGTGTTCTTGTCAGACCGTGTAAAGATTTCATCTTCTTTAAATCGCTGGGTCTGCTAACGATGATCTGGCCATCTTCTTCTTTGATGGACATTTCAGCCGGTAATACTCTTTCCAGAGTTCCCTTTGGACCTTTTACAGTCACTTTATTATTTTCTGCGATTGTGACAGTAACACCTGCCGGAATCGCGATAGGCATTCTTCCTATACGTGACATGCCGTGTACCTCCTTAAATTTTCGGAAAAAGCGTCTGCGCTTTCTCTGTTTTCAGTAGTTCTTAAATTACCAAACAAATGCCAGCACTTCTCCGCCTACGCCGAGTTCACGTGCTTCCTTATCGGTTACAACGCCCTGGTTTGTGGAGATGATAGCTGTTCCTAAACCACCCAGAACCTTCGGTAACTCTTCCTTGTTTGCGTATACACGTAAACCAGGTTTGGAGATTCTCTTGATTCCTGTGATGATTTTTTCATTTTTATCTTTGCCGTACTTTAAGGTGATTCTGATGGTCTGGAAAGCACCGTCTTCTACGAGATCATATTTCTTAATGTAGCCCTCTTTTACAAGGATATCAGCAATAGCTAATTTCATCTTGGATGAAGGTACATCTACTGTATCATGTTTGGCAGTATTTGCATTACGAATTCTTGTAAGCATATCTGCGATTGGATCGCTCATTGTCATTTTGAATTGCCTCCTTCCTTATTTTACCAGCTTGCTTTCTTAACGCCTGGGATCTGACCCTTGTATGCTAATTCACGGAAGCAGATTCTGCAGATACCGTATTTTCTTAAATAAGCATGTGGACGTCCACAGATTCTGCAGCGATTGTATTCTCTTGTGGAGAACTTTGCAGGTCTCTGCTGTTTAATCTTCATTGAAGTCTTTGCCATGGAATATTCCTCCTGTTATTTTGCAAATGGCATATTGAATAATGTCAAAAGTTCACGGGCTTCTTCATCGGTCTTAGCGGTAGTAACAAAAATAATGTCCATACCTCTTACCTTGTCAACTTTATCGTACTCAATTTCAGGGAAAATAAGCTGCTCTTTGATACCAAGGGCATAGTTTCCTCTGCCGTCAAATGCGTTAGGATTCACACCCCTGAAGTCACGTACACGAGGTAATGCAAGGTTGATCAGACGATCTGCAAACTCATACATTCTCTCGCCGCGTAATGTTACCTTACAGCCGATTGGCATGCCTTCTCTGAGCTTGAAGTTAGCAATTGATTTTTTAGCCTTTGTTAAGACTGCCTTCTGTCCGGAGATGATTTCTAAGTCTCTGACCGCAGAGTCTAAAACCTTGGCATTTTCCTTTGCTTCACCAACGCCCATGTTGATAACGATCTTATCTAACTTCGGCACTTCCATAATATTCTTATATCCGAATTTCTTAATCATAGCTTCTACGATTTCGTTCTGATATGTTTCTTTTAATCTAGCCAATTTTTATTCCTCCTCTCCGAATTAGTCAATCGCTTTTCCGGTCGCCTTGGCAACACGGACTTTTTTACCGTCTTTTACTTCGAAGCCGACTCTGGTAGCTTTTCCGTCTACAACGAGCATTACGTTGGAGATGTCAAGCGCAGCTTCCTTCTGAACAATACCACCCTGTGGATTGCCAGGGCCCGGCTTTACATGCTTGGTGATCATGTTGCAGCCTTCCACCAGGACTTTGTTGTTCTTTGTATCTACATGAAGAACTTTGCCCTGTTTATCTCTATCTTTTCCTGCGATAACCTTTACCAGGTCATCTCTCTTAATTTTATGCACAGTCGACACCTCCCTATAATACTTCTGGAGCTAAGGAAACAATCTTCATGAACTGTTTCTCTCTTAATTCTCTTGCAACCGGTCCAAAGATACGAGTTCCTCTCGGAGTCTTGTCATCTTTGATTATTACTGCAGCGTTCTCATCGAACTTGATATAAGAACCGTCTTTGCGGCGGGCACCTTTTACAGTACGCACAACAACGGCCTTTACTACGTCACCTTTCTTTACAACACCGCCTGGTGTTGCATCCTTAACGGTAGCGACGATAATATCACCAATATTAGCATATCTTCTTGTAGAGCCGCCCATAACACGGATACACAGTAATTCTTTCGCACCGGTATTGTCGGCAACCTTTAATCTGGTCTCCTGCTGAATCATGCCTGTTACTCCTTCCTGGAAATAATTTATTTCGCTTTCTCGATAATCTCAACAAGTCTCCATCTCTTGTCCTTGGACAGCGGTCTTGTTTCCATTACTTTTACTGTATCGCCCATGTTGCATTCGTTGTTTTCGTCATGAGCTTTTAATTTATACGTTCTCTTTACGATCTTGCCGTATAAAGGATGTTTTACATGGTCTACGATAGCTACAACGATGGTCTTATCCATCTTATTGCTGACTACCTTGCCCGTACGGGTTTTTCTTAAATTTCTTTCCACGTTACGTTACTCCTTTCAATGATTGTATCCGTTTCCTGGATACAGAGTACACTCAAAAGTGTTTCTATCACTCACAAGTTTCCACACGGTCGTGTGTGTCATACTGAGATGAAAATATCTGCTTAAGCCAGTTTAGCCTTCTCTGTCATAACAGTCTGGATTCTGGCAATGTTCTTACGAACTTCTTTGATTCTGCTGGTGTTATCCAACTGATTCGTTGCGTTCTGGAATCTTAAGTTAAAGAGTTCCTTCTTCGCAGCTACTAATTCTTCGTTCAGTTCTGTGACTGATTTTGCCTTTAATTCTTCTACATATTTATTAATTTTCACTGTTATCACCGCCTTCTAAATCCGCTTTAGCAGCAATCTTACATCTGCATGGTAACTTGTGCATAGCAAGACGTAAAGCTTCACGAGCTGTTTCTTCAGGTACTCCAGCGATTTCAAATAATACACGGCCTGGTTTCACTACTGCTACCCAGTATTCCAGAGCGCCCTTACCGGAACCCATACGGGTTTCTGCTGGCTTTGCTGTTACAGGTTTATCCGGGAAAATCTTAATCCAGACTTTACCACCACGCTTGATATAACGGGTCATGGCAACACGGGCTGCCTCGATCTGGTTTGATTTGATCCAACATGGCTCTAAAGCGACTAAACCGTATTCACCATTGCTGATTGTGTTGCCTCTTAAAGCCTTACCAGCCATGGAACCACGGAACTGTTTACGACGTTTAACTCTCTTAGGCATTAACATTATTTATCGCTCCCTTCCCTATTTCCTTTAGTTGGAAGTATCTCGCCTTTGTAGATCCATACCTTAACGCCAACTTTGCCGTAGGTTGTATCTGCTTCAGCGAAACCATAGTCAATATCTGCTCGTAATGTCTGTAACGGAATTGTTCCCTCGCTGTAAAACTCTGTACGAGCCATATCAGCGCCGCCAAGACGTCCTGCAACTGCAGTCTTGATACCCTTAACGCCAGCCTTCATGGAACGGCCCATGGTGGACTTCATGGCACGACGGAAGGAAACACGGTTCTCTAACTGCTGTGCGATGGATTCAGCTACTAACTGAGCGTCTTTGTCTGGTCTCTTGATTTCTTTGATATCAACAAATAATTTCTTATCTGTCATCTTCTGAACTTCTGCTTTTAACTTCTCAATTTCAGAACCACCCTTACCGATGACTACGCCCGGTTTTGCAGTGTGGATAATAATTTTAACACGGTCAGACGCTCTTTCGATCTCGATATCAGATACGCCGGCACTGTATAATCTCTTCTTCAAGTATGTTCTGAGCTTGTAGTCTTCAACTAAATTGTCTGCAAAGTCAGCTTCTGCATACCACTTGGAATCCCAGTCTTTAATAACACCGACTCTTAAGCCGTGTGGATTAACTTTCTGTCCCATTATTTGCCTCCTTATCTTTCATTAAGCACGATGGTGATGTGGCTCATTCTCTTCTCGATTCTATAAGCGCGGCCCTGTGCCCTCGGTTTTACTCTCTTCATTGTCGGTCCTTTGTTTGCGTAGCATTCCTCTACGTAAAGTTTGGACGGATCCATACCGTTGTTATTCTCAGCATTTGCGATCGCTGATTTTAATAACTTTTCTATTAAAGTAGAAGCATATCTGGGATTGTAGGTTACAATACCAAGTGCTGTCTGTGCGTCTTTGCCTCTGATGGCGTCTAATACGAAGCATGCCTTCTGAACAGAAACTCTGGCATAAGATAACTTTGCTGACGGTCTCGTGTCCTTCTGAGCATTTCTTTCTCTCTTAATTTGGGTTCTATGTCCCTTAGCCATTGGTGAAGCCTCCTTTCAATTAATCAATCTATTACTTACGTCCGGATTTCTTCTCGTCCTTGCCATGACCTCTGTAGGTTCTGGTTGCAACGAATTCACCGAGTTTATGTCCAACCATATCTTCTGTAACATATACCGGAACGTGCTTTCTTCCATCATGAACTGCAATTGTATGTCCAACCATCTGTGGGAAGATGGTAGAACGACGGGACCAGGTCTTAATTACCTGATGCTGTCCTGCTGTGTTCATAGCATCAATTTTTTTCAGTAAAGACGCATCCGCGAATGGTCCTTTTTTCAGTGAGCGAGCCATAGGTTCTAACCTCCTTCAATTATTTAATGGTCTTTCCATCTCTTCTTCTAACGATTAACTTGTTAGACTGCTTGTTTTTCTTTCTGGTCTTTAAACCAAGAGCAGGTTTGCCCCATGGTGTACATGGACCCGGGCGGCCGATACCGGTCTTTCCTTCACCACCACCGTGCGGATGGTCGTTCGGGTTCATAACGGAACCGCGTACAGTAGGTCTGATACCCATATGACGTTTTCTACCAGCTTTACCGATGTTGATAAGGGAGTGATCTCCGTTACCTACAACGCCAATGGTAGCTCTGCAGCCTATCGGAACCATTCTCATCTCACCTGAAGGTAATCTTAAGGTTGCATATTTGCCTTCTTTTGCCATTAACTGAGCAGAGTTTCCAGCGGAACGGACCAACTGACCGCCCTTGCCCGGATAAAGTTCGATGTTGTGTACCTGTGTACCAACCGGGATCTGGCCTAATGGTAAGCAGTTACCAATTCTGGCCTCTGCATTCTCACCGCTCATGATCTTCATACCGTCTGTTAAACCAGCCGGAGCAAGGATATAAGACTTGGTACCGTCTGCGTAGCAGATTAAAGCGATGTTGGCAGTTCTGTTCGGATCGTATTCGATACCGATAACGGTTGCCGGAATGCCATCTTTGGAGTTTCTCTTGAAATCGATGATTCTATATTTTCTCTTAGCACCGCCTCCGCGATGTCTAACAGTGATTTTACCCTGATTATTACGACCAGCCTGCTTGTTCATGGTAGCGCTGATTAAGGACTTTTCAGGAGTCTTCTTTGTAATCTCGCTGAAATCAGAACCAGTCATATGTCTTCTGGAAGGGGTATATGGGTTATACTTTTTGATTCCCATGTTGTAACTCTCCTTTCTAACAAAAGCACCTATACATGAGCCTCACGGGCCCGCAAGTGCTTCAACGCCTCCAGGCGTTTCATTTTATCGTGATATAGTGTTCATCACATAGATGAAGGGCTGCTTACAGTCCTTCGAAGATTTCGATATCTTTGCTGTCAGCGGTGAGCTGAACGATCGCTTTCTTCGTCTTTGCTGTCTTGCCGAAGGTCATTCCTCTTCTTTTGGTCTTTCCTTCTAAGTTCATGGTGTTCACGCTGGCAACCTTGGTTCCCGGGAACATCTTCTCAACAGCTTCTTTGATCATAGCCTTGTTTGCTTCCGGATGAACAATGAATGTATACTTCTTGGACGCCATAGCGTTCATGCTCTTCTCAGTAACGATCGGCTTCTGGATTACGTCAAAATATTTAATATCTGCCATTATGCGTACACCTCCTCGATTGCTGCAACAGCAGTCTTGGTAGCAACAACTGTGTTATACTTTAAGATATCGTATACATTGATCGTGTTAACAAAAGCAGTCTTAACAGCCGGAATGTTTCTTGCGGACTTCACTGCATTTGTGCTGTCATCGCCAACAACTACAAGTGCTTTGGATACCTTTAAGTTATTTAAAACGTTCTGGAACTTCTTTGTCTTGATTTCGTCAAACTTTAACTCGTCAACAACGATGAACTTATTCTCGTTCACTCTGCTTGTAAGAGCGGATTTAAGCGCAAGCTTTCTTTCCTTCTTGTTCAGTTTGATCGTGCAGTCTCTTGGTGTTGGAGCAAATACAACTCCGCCGCCTGTCCACTGTGGAGATCTTGTTGAACCCTGTCTTGCATGACCGGTTCCTTTCTGCTTCCACGGTTTTCTTCCACCGCCGGATACTTCAGCGCGAGTTTTCGCTTTCTGTGTGCCCTGGCGCTTATTCGCAAGCTGGCTGACAACTGCTAAGTGTACAAGATGCTCATTTACATTCACACCAAACACAGCATCGTTTAACTCTAATGTGCCAACTTCATTACCTTCCATATTGTAAACAGATACGTTTGCCATCTGTGTGTTCCTCCTTTCTTATAAAAGCATTAAACTGCTGCTTTTACTGTTTCCTTGATTGTTACTAAGGACTTCTTCGGTCCTGGTACAGCGCCCTTAACCAGAATTAAGTTGTTCTCTGCATCGACCTTAACGATCTCAAGATTCTGGATTGTTACACGCTTGTTACCCATCTGTCCAGGCATCTTTTTGCCCTTGAATACCTTGCTCGGGTCAGAACAGGAACCGTTGGAACCTGCATGACGATGGAACTTGGAACCGTGAGCCATAGGTCCTCTGGACTGTCCGTGTCTCTTAATAGCACCCTGGAAACCTTTACCTTTGGAGATTGCGGTTGCATCAATCTTATCGCCTGCAGCGAAGATGTCTGCCTTGATTTCGTCCTTTACGGAATACTCGGAAGCATTCTCGAACTTGAACTCTCTTACGTATCTCTTGTAAGATACACCGGCCTTGTCAAAGTGGCCTTTCACTGGCTTGCTCACAAGTTTTGCTCTCTTGTCAACAAAACCAACCTGTACTGCATCGTAACCGTCGTTCTCAGCTGTCTTAACCTGTGTTACTACACACGGGCCGGCTAAAAGAACTGTTACTGGAGTTAATACTCCGTCCTCATTGAAGATCTGTGTCATTCCGACTTTGGTAGCTAATATACCCTTCTTCATGTTTTTACCTCCTGTTTGTTAATTCTACAGCGGATTGCCGGGATTATAAATCCCTTCTGCAATCATCCTAGAACAGTCCAATATAAGTGGAACACTATGACTCCGTCTGAAGCTCCCTCTGGTGCTTACACAGCGGGCTTTTCGGGAGATGTTGATTCCTTTGGAGGAACTGGAGAGTTCCCCTCACCGAGGTTCGGCGGAATGGTGTGTTGCTTCTATATCTAAACCCTTCAGGATATTACCTTAATTGATGTGATGAAGAATGCTTATTTGTTCTTCATCTTGATATCAATGTATACACCGGCCGGCATTTCCAGTCTGGATAATGCGTCCACAGTCTTCTGACTTGGTGTAATGATATCGATGAGTCTCTTGTGCGTTCTCTGCTCGAACTGCTCTCTGGAATCTTTGTACTTGTGAACTGCACGTAAGATGGTTACCACTTCCTTCTTCGTTGGTAACGGCACCGGTCCGCTCACCTGTGATCCTGTTTTTTTCACAGTGTCGATGATTTTGCTTGCAGACTGATCAACTAACTGATGATCGTACGCCTTTAATGTGATTCTCATTACTTGACTTGCCATAAAAAAAGTCGCCTCCTTTTCGCACTTAATAGAAGTACGACAAGCGGTGACTGTACACGTTCCCGTGTGTGTCCTCCAGGACCCCACACTGACTTTCCGTTTTTTCGAAACAGAATTCTTTAATTGTACAGTGACTTGTCGCCAGTTTCCTAACTTGACATTCGCTCCACGGAAAACCTGCCTTTGCTTCCCTCACTTTCGTTCGGTGAATTCAGACAGCAACCTCACGCTTCACAGCTATCATGCCACAGCCTTTACAGAATAGCACACTTTTTTTTACATTGCAAGCATTTTTTTCTTTATTTTATAATTTTTTTTGATTTTTTCCCATCCGCTGCAAATCCGCTGTTTTCGTGGCATCTTTCGCTGTTTCTTCTTAGTTTCTTCTTATTAATAATAACTGTAAAGAACTGGTGCAGCCCACCTGTCCATGTCTCGGTCCGGGAAACGCAGCCAGCTGCAGTGCCGGACCGGCGAAGGGCAGATAAGCCGGATCAGCCAGACAAAAAACAGGATCAGAGCCGTCTTTTCTGCTCCAATCCTGCATTCCTGTCATGTCTATGATATTCCTTCTGAATCTCTCTTACACGGATTCTTATTCTTTCCAAACCGGTTCGGTCGGCTCACGATAGCTTCCGGAGGCATTCTCGTCATCCACCTTTAAAAGGGAACCGCTGCTGCTCGTCTTGTACTTCACCCCATCCGCATTCTTAACCGTCGTGTTCTTGGCGACTTTGCCCGAGGAGTTTACTACATAGGTCGTGTAGCTGTTTCCAGCCGGAATCGTAATCGGCTCATATCTGACACCGTCCTCCGCTCTCTGCAGCCTGCCCATATAATAGAGATACCCGTCCTTTACTCCGGTATAGCCACGGCCGCTGTCGCTGAAGTAATACGTCTCTTCACCGCCGTCTCCCTCGCTGACCTTGATCTTCCCCTTCTGCATGGTACTCGTCTTCTTGTCACCGAAATAGTAAGCGGTATACTCCGTGCTGCTTCCAATCCTGACCTTCTGAAGGCCGTAGACCGGATTCCCCTTGTCGTTAAACAGATACGTCTTTCCGTTAATCTTGGTTAAATTCTGTGTCGTGGCCTCCCCTTCCTTCGGCCCCGCCTTTGGCGTTCCGTTGGTAGAGAAATAGAACCATTCCACCTCATCTTCATATCCCGTTAAATCCTCCGGCGGTTCTACCGAATACCATCCGGTTCTTAGCTTACCGCTGGAATCGTAATACTTGTAATTCTGGATATCGTAATCCGCATTATCCACTCCGACATTCTTCCAGCCTGTCTGAAGGGCTCCGTCAGAATCGAAGCAGTACGCTACACCGTCAATCTTATAGGTACCATAGTCTCCGCTGGTATCCTTCGGCATATACTTCTTGCCGCTGTCACTGAAATAGTACCAGTGCTTGCCGTCGTCGCCCTCATCTCCGGGAGACACGCGGTCCGGATCGTAATCGCTGTCCGGCGGAAACAGCTTCTGCCAGCCTGTCCTCATGGCTCCGTCTGTACCGCAGTAATACATGTTGTCCAGAACCCAGCCAGTCTGCATCTCACCGTTAGAATCAAAATAATACCATTTATTATTAATCTTGGACCAGTTATCCATAATCGCTTTTCCGCTGCTTCCGAAGTAATACCACTTATACTCGGAGCTGCCGGTCTCCTGAAACTTCATCCACTTATCCGTTACCAGAATCCCGTTAGAATCCATATAATAAGTATTATCTACCCATGTATTCACGGCCATCTCGCCATTGCCGTTCAAATATCTCCATAAGTTGTCCGCGCCTTTTTTCCACACATTGGTCACTTTATATCCGTTGGAATCATAGTAAACCCATGTATTTCCAGACTGCGCCCATCCCTCCGCTGCCCATGCGCTCATGGTGGCAGTTCCTAATGCCAGTACTGCAGCAACCGCCAGCACAACGAAACCTTTTCTCTTCATATTGTCACTCCTTACAGGATTCTCCTTTTTACACTATTCATTGTAGCAATTTATCTGAAATTATTCAACTATTATTATCTTTCAATTCTATTACAATTTTTACGCAGATTACGGATCATATACAGTTTCGTAACAATGCAACTGTATCGTCTGCAGTTCAGTCCCCGCTTCCCTTGACGCTTTTCGCCTTATCCAGTATAATCATAGAATCATGAAATGAATTTACGGTGAATACAGAAAGGTCAGGGATAAACGGCATGTGGATTGCAGACGGTTGGAAGGATTATGAAGTAATAGACTGTTCAGAAGGAGAAAAACTGGAGCGGTGGGGGAACTACACACTGGTTCGCCCGGACCCTCAGGTAATCTGGTCCACCCCGAAGACAGAGAAAGGCTGGAAGCATAGAAACGGACATTACCACCGCAGCGCAAAGGGCGGCGGAGAATGGGAATTCTTCGATCTGCCTCAGCAGTGGAGTATTCAATACAGGGAGCTCACATTTCAGCTGAAGCCCTTCAGTTTTAAGCATACCGGACTGTTTCCGGAACAGGCGGCCAACTGGGACTGGTTCGGCGCTAAAATCAGAGAGGCCGGACGCCCGGTCAAGGTCTTAAATCTGTTTGCCTACACCGGAGGAGCAACGTTAGCCGCTGCCGCTGCCGGAGCATCGGTCACTCACGTGGACGCCTCTAAGGGCATGGTGGGATGGGCGAAGGAAAACGCCCGTTCCTCAGGTCTTGAATCGGCTCCGATCCGCTGGATCGTAGACGACTGCGTCAAGTTCGTGGAACGGGAAATCCGGCGCGGGAATCATTATGACGGAATCATCATGGATCCTCCCTCCTATGGCCGCGGCCCCAAGGGAGAGATCTGGAAGATCGAAGAATCCATTCATCCGCTGGTAAAGCTCTGTGCCCAGCTTCTCTCGGATGATCCGCTCTTCTATCTTATCAACTCCTATACCACGGGCCTGGCCCCCGCCGTCTTAACCTACATGCTTTCCATCGAAGTGGGAAAGAAACACGGCGGTTTCGTCCGGTCGGAGGAGGTCGGTCTTCCGGTTACCCGGACGGGCCTCGTACTTCCATGCGGTGCCTCAGGCCGCTGGTCATCGACCCCCGTTTAACAGTCTCCACACGGCAGGCATCAAACGCCGGATCAGGCCGCCGGCCAGCCAGCTTAACACAACTGCAAACAGCGGCATAAAAAAGAACAGAAGAAATGCAAGAACCGGTACAGGCGGGAGCAGCAATGCTCCCGTTTTGTTGATCAGCCGTACGAGTGCAAAGTGAACCGCATACAAAAAGAAATTATTCTTCATAAAATCCCTGGCCTCGAAAAGGCTCTCCTCCGGGACCGTGAGCCATAAGCCCACCGGAACCAGAAGCCGGTAAACCACGGTGACAGATGCCGCCTCTCCCAGACTGCTGCCGGGCAGATCCGTTCCCAGGGAGATGCAGCCGGCAATCATGAGCGCGATTCCTGCAAGCAGACGCTTCCGCGTCCAGACGCCTTCCACCACCGCTTTTCCGTGCACGGCTGCAAAGGCAGCGAAGGAATAGTAAAACAGTGCGTCCAGGTTCAGCAGCGGCAGATCAATTCCCAGGTAGACGCCAGCCAGCAAAACTGCCAGAAACGCGATTCCGGGCCAAACCCGTTTTACCGCCAGGTAAATAAGGGGAGCAAGAAGAATGAGAAGAATCAGCTGGTACAGATACCAGAATACATAATTATAGGTATAATTCAGAATTGCATCAACCGTTTCCGGAAGGCCGAACGGAATCTTCCCCTTACCGATCACATCAGAAATATAAGGAAGTCTGCTTCCGATCACATAGCCAAAATAGTACAGACTGTTCCACACGATATACGGAACCAGAACGCTCCTGATCCGGGAGTTCCACTTTCGCATTAAGATCTCCGGTCTGTATCCGCGGAAAAAGAGGTAGGAGGAGATCATAAAAAAGCCGGGAACGGCGATCTGGGCGATTCTGTCTCCAAAAAAACGTTCCAGACGCACCAGGGAAGCCGCCGATTTGGTATTTCCCAGAAACAGCACGGCATTATAGGAGTGCACCCAGATAACCAGCACACTGAACAGGAAGGTAAACCAGTATATTTTGTTTCTGAATGTTTTTTCTGCCATGGTCACGGTACCTCCCCTCTCATTCTGATATCTATTTTATTCTATCACATCAGGAAAAGAACAGGCAATACATTTAGTCAAATCCGCAGGAGCCAGAGCGGGCTGTTGGGGCCGCGGACACCAGGTACACTGTAACAACTCTCAAAAAAAGAAGAGACGGACGGATTCATTCCAGTCAGTCTCTTCCTATATTATATGGAGATGCGCAGCCTTCCGTTTTCGTGCTCTTAACCCTTTACCGCACCCATCGTAATTCCCTGCGTAAAGTATCTCTGGAAACAGAGGAATACTATGATGATCGGGACAGATGCCAGGGCCGCACCGGCCATGATCAGTCCAAAGTCGTTGGACATCTCACTCAGCTTACTGGCAATACCTAAAGCAATCGTCTTTGATTCATTCTGAGTCAGCATAACCAGCTGCAGCGGATATTCATTCCAGGAGTTAATGAATGTAAAGATAGCCAGCGCACCAAATCCCGGTTTGATGATTGGAAATGCCACATTCACGAAGGTGGTCAGTTCTCCCGCTCCGTCAATCCGGCATGCCTCCAGAAGGGACGTCGGAATATTCTCAGAGAACTGCTTCATCATAAATACGCCGAACGGCCAGCCTACTACCGGGAAGATTACCGCAAACATGGAGCCCCATACGGATTTTAAAAATCCCATCGCGGACATCTGTCTCATCAAAGGAATCAGAATAACCTGTTTCGGAAGCGCCATAGCGCATACGAACAGTCCGAAGATCACACTCTTACCCCAGAAACGTTTCTTTGCCAGTGCATATCCCGCCAGAGAAGAGGTGATACAGGTAAGCCCCATCGCCACAACGGAGATAAACACGCTGTTAAACAGCCATCGGATTGCCATCGGCATACCAATGCCGAACAGTTTCGTTCCACTCTTGAACAGCCGGTTATAGTTATCCCATGTAATTGTTGTGGGGAACCACTTTACCATTTCGCCGGACTTGATAATAATATCGCTTTTCTCTTTTACGGAACCGGTAATAATCCAGTACAGCGGAAAGAGGAAGAAAACTGCGAGAACTGCCAGCAGGATGAGTGAAACAATATAATACGGACTGATTGTTTTCTTTTTATTTTCCATATCTTTCGCTCCTCCTATTCCGATGTGCCGCCGTTCATGACCTTAAACTGCAGGGCACTGAACAGAGCAATTACAATCGCCAGAACCACACCCATGGCATTGGCATATCCAAACTCCTTGGTGGTCTTAAATGCAATCTCATACAGCAGGTACATTACCGTACTGGTGCTGTAATTCGGGCCGCCGGAGGTCAGAAGCTGGATCAGCGCGAAACACTGGAAACTGTTGATGGTGGTAATTACCGCCACATACAGCGTCGTCGGCATGATAGACGGCCACTTGATGTTCCAGAACACCTGGAAATTATTGGCTCCATCCACCTTGGCGGCTTCCTCCATGGAGGCGTCCACATTGCCTAACGCCGCCACGTAAAGAACGATTGGCTGGCCGATGGAGGTCGTAAACAGAATCAGAATAATACACCAGAGGGCCATGGACTCACCGGAGGTCCATGGAAGCGGCTGCCCGCCAAAGCTCCTGATGATATAGTTAAAAAGGCCGTCATACTTATCAAACATCCATTTCCATACAACAACAACCGCTACGGAACCGGTAACAACCGGCAGATAGAAAACACAGCGGAAGAAGGAGCGGATACCGGAGCGCATCTTATAAATGGCTGTTCCAACCCACAGAGAGAATGCGGTTACGACAGGAACCGATACGACCACGATAATCACGGTATTGACCGCCGATTTTAAGAAAATCTTATCCTGAAAAAGCCGGATATAGTTGGCAAATCCTACGGCAGTCCCCTTAGGATCCTGAAAACTGGCATTGGTAAAACTGGTGATCACGCCCGACGCCATCGGAAAAATAACGAACCCTACAAAGAAGATCAGCGCCGGCAGCAGAAACATGTAAGAAACGAACGTCTCTCTTCGCTGGAGCACTTTGCTGCGTGCAGGCATCTTTTCTTTTTTCTTTTTTGAATGCCCGGGTTTTTGTGTGGAAACAGTTGTATTTGCCATGTGTTTACACTTCCTCCCTAAAGATTGGCTTCCTCCCTCTGCGCTCTGCAGAAGAAGGAAGCCATGTATATGTTGCCGTTCATAATCAGTTATTTATTAATTGCTGTTTGCACTCGTATTGAACTCATCAGCAGCAGCCTGCGGATCGGTACCGTTGAATACCTGCTGAAGCATGTTGAACCACAGCGGACGCATTGCTGCAAATCCTGCACGTGTGTTGTAATATGGGCCATAGTACTGGCTCCAGGAAGCCAGCATTGCTTTATGCTCATCTCCAGGATACAGATCGCCGAAGGAAGTACGTACCGGGAATGCATTGGTCTTAACAACACTCTTCGGACCCCATTCAGGATCATCACAGATAAATTTCACAAATTTTTTCGATGCCTCAGCGCGAGCCTCATCTTTATTATCAAAGATAGCAAAACCGTTTACCAGATACTCTAAGGAAGGTTTGCCGTTCTCAGACGGGAACGGAACGGAAAGCTGCGTAAAGTCATCCGATGCATAGGTAATCTCACTGGAAGTACCAAAGCAGAATGTCATCGCTGCAGTCTCCTGCTGGAACTTCTGAAGTTCGTCAGCCGCTGCCATATCAAAGCCTGCGTCGAGAGCCTTGCTGTCATACATGCTCTTTAACAGAGTGAGGGCCTTTACACCGTTTTCGCTGATATTCCACTTGCCGTCATCGCCAACAATGGAAGCTCCGTATAAATTATTTACCAGAGCACGGGTACCCTGATCGCCGCCCTGTCCTCCGCAGTATACAATACCCGGAACCTGTGTGGGAGCTGCATCACGAAGCGCTTCACACATCTTTACGAAATTCTCGGTCGTCCATGTACGGTCGCCTTCCAGGTTTACATACTGGAGTGCATCCGCCTTTTCCAGAGCCTCTTTGTTCAGCCCCATATAGAATGGAGAAGAAGAAATCGGATACATCCAGGCAGTTCCGTCTGCACCTACGCAGGTCTCAACCAGAGACTGGCTGGTTAAATCACTCTTCAGTTCGTCTAACATGTCATCCAGAGGAACCAGATAGCCGGCTTCTCCAAACTCGATGATACGGCCTGGCGCATCGAAAAGAATATCAGGTGCTGTACCGGAAGTCAGAGCTGCCGTCAGCTTATCCGGGCCGGATGTAAAGTCGATATACTCTACCTTGACGTTAATGTCAGGATTCTTCGCAGTAAATGCGTCAACGACTTCCTGCTCATATCCGGTATCCACGCCAAATGTCGGGAATGCCCACCATACGATATTCGTGGTTTCACCCTCTGCAGTTGTCTCCGGTGCCTTCGCTGCATCTGTTGCCGCTGCTGTCGTCGTCTCTGGAGCTGCCGCTGTCTCTGCCGGTTTATTCCCGCCGCATCCT
This sequence comes from Hungatella sp. SL.1.14, assembly GCF_024460495.1. Classification (NCBI taxonomy): domain Bacteria; kingdom Bacillati; phylum Bacillota; class Clostridia; order Lachnospirales; family Lachnospiraceae; genus Hungatella; species Hungatella sp. SL.1.14. The sequence continues at coordinate 73,146 of NZ_JANFYJ010000009.1, forward strand.
GCCAGAGTACCAACTACCATAGCCGTTGCCAAACCAAGAGATAAAATTTTCTTCATTACTACTCCTCCTTATAATAAGTCAAATTAACGCCAAAGGCATTTGGTCAATCTGTATACTTTTATCAATTTTGCGCCTTTCTCGTTTATGAATTTATTATATATCGGAATTTTCTTTTTGTCAATCTGAAATAAAAAAATTTTTCTTTTTTTATTTTTTTTAGGAATAATCTTTAGTTAGTAGAGTTTTTCAATGACCGAAGAAGAAGTCTTTTCGTTATTTTTACTGCATTTTTCGAAGTATCGCCTGTAGTATTCTGTATACATTAGATCAATCAAAAACAACTGGCTGATCTCCGCCGATGTGGAACCTCCCTGAAGGGGTCCTTCGTTGGCCCCGCACAGCAGCGTGACATCAGAAAAAGAAGTCAGAGGCGATTTGACGAATCTGGTCACGCAGATTACCGTCGCGCCTGCACGCTTGGCCAGTTCCGCCACATGGATCGTATCCTTTGTGGCTCCGGAATAGGAAAATACCACCGCCACCTCATTCTCTTTCATCATGGATGCCACCATGGCCTGCATATGAGAATCCTGAACGCAGTACACCTTCGGTTCAATGCGCAGAAACTTGTTGGCCGCCTTCATGGCCGTAAGCATACTGGCGCCCACTCCATAGAAACAGATCCGTTCCGCATCATGAAGATATCTGATTACCTTATCAAAGTTGTCCTCGTTCAGAAGCGAAAATGTCTCTTTCAGCGCGTTTACATTCGTGTTCAGCACCTTTTGAGCCATCTCCGGGAAGCTGTCCTCCTGGCTGATGTCACCATCCAGCTGCCCAAGCCCCGGCTTTCCATCGTGAAGGCTTAAGGACAGCATCATCTTAAACTCCTGATATCCTTTCAAATTCATTGTCTTGCAAAAGCGGAATACACTCGTATCGCCAACCTCACATACCTCTGCCAGATCCGTGATTGACATAAACAGTACCTCTCTCGGATTCTGCAGAATATAATCGGCTACCTTTTTCTCTGCTTTTGTAAATTGGTTGTACTCTGCCCTGATTTTTGTTAAAAAGTCTCCCTGCATGTTTGATCCCCCTTTATGTTTCCACCGGCATGAGTATAGTCAGTCGTATTTACCGCATGGACTGCCATAATCTTTGTGTAATAAAAACGGATTGCTATTACAAAAAAGCGCGGCGGAAACGGCACCGCATCATGCCGTTTCCGTCGCGCCTACGCCGCCTCTGCTAATAGCATATACCAGAGAACAGTCGTTTGTCAATTAATAAAAAAAAGTTTTTTTATTATATAATTTAAAATTTTCTTTTCAACTGACAAATTATTCCCAGCCGGTTTTCACCCCATCATCCCATACTGATAAAATTCGTTTGGAAAATTTTTCTTTTTTCTCCGGGTAATCCCAGCGGTAATGCGAACCACGGCTTTCCTTTCGCAGCAGAACCGCTTTCATCAGGCACTCCGACAGATACAGAGCCGCCGTCAGGCGGCAGGACACATCAAGTCCCGCCACGTCATCCCCTTCTCTGAATTCCTTTGCTTCACGCCTGCAAAATACTTTCAGCCGTTCCAGCTTATTTAAGGCAAGTTCCGCCCGCGCGCCATTGCGAATCACCATGGCGCACTCGAAATTCATTTCCTGAATCTGCTTCAGACAGGTACCGGCATCCGGTATAACCGAAAGCGATACGTCTGACCATTCCGGCCCCGGTCTGCTGATGCCGCTAAAGGCGGCTGCGGATTTTCCCGCAATCTCTCCGAACACCAGGCCATTGGCTGTCGATAAACCGCCCAGCCGGTCCGCACCATGCATTCCGCCCGTCGCCTCCCCGCAGGCATACAGACCGGGAACCCCTGTGCTTCCATCTGGTCCGATCTTAATTCCCCCGTTGGAAGCGTGGGCAAATATCCCCAGCTGAATGGGATCGTCGATCGTCAAATGCTTCTCCTCTTTCAGCCATTCAAAATAGGTTCTGACAAATTCCGGCTGATTCTGCTTTAAAGAATCCTGGTATGTCACCGTAACGCCCTTTGGATTCCTTAAAAATTCCGTGAACAGTCTGATGTCTACCGGTGCAGATGAAAGTCTGGACGTAAAAGGACCATGGGTGGAGCGGACGTTCATCCGCTCTTCTAAGTCTTCTTTCCGCCAGTCCTCAAAGACAGACCGCCCCGTATCCTGACGGCAGAAATTACTGTACTTGAATACCTTTTCATTGTAGATCGTCTTCGGCGCCGGCGACAGATATCCTGGCATCATCTGCATAAATTCGATATTTACCAGCTTTGCCCCGGACCGGAGGGCCAGATACTGACCGAGGCCGGTCACGTCATCCGTATTCAGCCGGTACTGAAATAGTCCTCCCAGACCTCCGGAAGCTACCACCAGACTTTTACAGGAGAACGCAGTGAGACCATTCTTTTCCGCAATCGCCACCGCGCCGGTCACCCGTCCTTCCGTCATAATAAACTGCAAAATCCGGGTACCCGGAAAGCTTCTGACTCCCAGCTTCTCCAAACGCGTCTGGAAAACCTTCCGTGCACTGTCTTTCACGATCCCGTGCCAGTCTCTGTTTTTATAATCAAAACAGGGGATGAATTCTTTCTCCCCTTTCTGTTCAGCTTCCTTCAGCTGGATTCCAAATGCTTTTAACCGCTCTGTGCCCCTGTGGATATGGCTGACCAGGACAGAGACCAGCTCCGGATCCGCCATGCCTTCACCGACTTTTAAAATCACGGATTCCAAGTCTTCTTCGTCCGCTTCACTCTCGGGCCCGACAAGCCCCAGCCCCCATGTCCCCGGATAAAAGCTGGAACCGGAGCAGATGCATGTACCGCTTGCAATACAGACATCCGCCCCCGCTTCGGCGGCTGAAATCGCAGCCATAATGCCCGCGATCCCGGCCCCCATGACAAGCACATCACATGTTATTTCGTTTTTCAGCCGCATGTTTCATATTTTCCTCTGCAAAATGGCAGGCGACGTAATGCTCACGCCCGTCAATCTCATACTTCTTAAGTTCCGGTCTCTGGTTCTTACAGATTTCCTGGCACTGGCTGCACCTTCCATGGAAATGGCAGCCCGATGGCGGATTCATCGGAGAAGGTACATCCCCCTCCAGAATTATCCTCTTTTTCTTATGATGGATATCCGCTACCGGAATCGCAGACAGAAGAGCCTGGGTATAGGGATGGATCGTATTGCGGTACAGTTCATCCGCATCGGCCAGCTCTACAATTCTTCCGAGATACATCACTGCAATTCTGTCGCTGATATACTCCACCACGCTCAAATCATGCGTGATAAAGATATAGGTCAGATTACGCTCTTCCTTCAGTTTCTTTAACAGGTTTAATACCTGAGCCTGGATCGACACATCCAGCGCACTGACCGCCTCGTCGCAGATTACCAGCTCCGGATTGATGCACAGTGCCCTGGCGATCCCGATTCGCTGTCTCTGTCCGCCTGAAAATTCATGAGGAAAGCGGTCCATATATTCCCGTCTCATATTTACAGCCTCCAGAAGATCGCCGATGATCTTTCGTCTCTCCTCTTTCGTCCTGACTCCGAATTTCTTCAGAGGATCGGACAGGGACTGATAGATTGTGAAGGAGGGATTTAAGGAGGACTGGGGATCCTGAAATACAATCTGAATCTTTTTTCTGGCCTCATCCATCTCTGAGCTGGTTAACTTCTCCAGATTGCGGGGGCCATTCTCAAATTCATAGATCATCTCCCCCTCCGTCGGCTTGTAGAGCTGAAGGATTGTTTTTCCCAGCGTCGTCTTTCCGCATCCGGACTCGCCCACCAGGCCCAGGGTCTCCCCTTTGTAAATCGTTAAGTCTATGTCATTAACGGCCTGGACGTAGTTCTGGGTCTTTCCCATAAAGCCGCCTTTCACGGGAAAATACGTTTTTAATCCTTTAATTGTAAGCAGCGCTTCTTTATTCTTTTCTTTACTCTTATCTGCCATCATTTGTCACCTCCTGATACCGTGCGCATCGTACCATGTGAGTTCCGCCAAGCTGTACCTCCTCCGGCATGCATTTATCGCATTCCGGACAGGCATAGTCGCACCGCGGCGCGAACTGGCATCCGGCCGGCCTGTTGTATGGATCCGGCGTGGAACCCTTAATCGGGTTGATGTCCTGAGCCGCGCCTCTTCCCAGAACCGGGATGGACTTTAATAACGCCCTCGTATACGGATGGGTCGGATGATCCAGCACTTCCTCCGCAGAGCCGCTTTCAATGATGTTGCCCATATACATGACGGCCACATCGTCGGCCAGTTCACAGACCACGCCCATATCATGGGTAATCAGCATAATCGCCGTGTTGTAGTTCTTCTTTAAGTGATCCATCAGCTCGAAAATCTGAGCCTGAATGGTCACGTCGAGAGCTGTGGTAGGCTCGTCGGCAATCAGAACCTTCGGATTGCAGCTCATGGCCATGGCAATCATGGCGCGCTGCCGCATACCGCCTGAGAATTCGTGAGGGTACTGGTCGATTCTCTTCTGGGGATTCGGAATTCCCATGTCGGTCAGAAGCTTTAAGGCGGTTTCCCTGGCCTCCTTCTTCGTCACATTCTTGTTGTGGGAACGGATCATCTCTTCAATCTGCCAGCCGATCGTATAGACCGGGTTCAGCGCAGTCATGGGATCCTGGAAGATCATGGCGATATCCTTTCCGCGGATATCTCTCATTTCTTTTCCATTTCTCTCCAGTTCATGGATCTTAATATCTCCCCGCTTATCCCCGCTGTGATAGATAATTTCCCCTTCCTCAATCCTGGAAAGCTTGGGAAGCAGCTGCATGATGGAAGTAGCCGTCACACTCTTGCCGCAGCCGGACTCTCCTACAATGCAGAGTGTCTTGCCGCTTTTAATGTCCATGGAAACACCATTGATCGCCCGGTTGCAGCGCTCATTCGTATAGAAATACGTCTTTAAATTTTTAACAGAAATTACTACATTATCGCTCATATCCTGCCTCCTAGCCCTGCTGTGTCGGATCTGTGGTATCTCTGATGCCGTCGCCCATGAAGTTGATGCTCATGACGAATAAGGAAACCACAATACCGGTTGGGAGCCACATCCACCAGTTATTCTGAAGGGTAAACATATCCTGAGCCGCGTTCAATATATTGCCCCAGGTCGGGACTTCCAGCGGTACGCCCAGGCCTAAGAAGCTTAACGAAGCCTCTTCCAGGATAAACATGGCTGTACTCAGTGTAACATTGACAATAATCGGGCTTAAGGCGTTCGGCAGTATATGCTTATAACAAATGATAAACGGATTGAGTCCGAACACCTTTAAGGACTGTACGTATTCCTCCTCCCGGATGGATAAAACCTGTGATCTGGCCATTCGGAAACAGGAGCCCCAGCCGCAGATGATAAAGATAATCACAATATTTTTCGCGCTCTGTCCCATAATTGCTACCAGCATCATAACGAGAATCAGCTGCGGAATAGACATGAACACTTCGGAGATACGGACCATCAGCCTGTCGAACCAGCCGCCGCGGTAGCCGCTGTAGCATCCCAGCAGAACGCCGATGAACGCACAGCCCAGGGCGCTTCCGAATCCGATCGCGATGGACATGCGGCCGCCGTATAAGACACGTGCAAATACATCCCGGCCGATCTTGTCCGTTCCAAACCAGTGCTCGCCGGACGGCGGCTTTAAAATGGATTTCATATCCACAGCCTTCGGCGAATAGCCGGTTAAAAGCGGAGCAAAGATACAGGCCAGAAGGATTATCAGAAATATCACGCCTCCCACAATGGCGAGACGGTTGTTCAATAGCTTTCGCAGCGCCCGGTTGCCGGATTTCCTGTTCTTCAGCTCCCCGGCTTCCTCCATCTGCCGGATCTGGTCAAACTTTCGGTTTAAATGTAACTGTTTTGATTTTATACTCATCTTCCGTCCCTCCTATCGTTCCAGCTTAATACGCGGGTCTAAAGCGGCAGTCAGGATGTCCACCAGCGTACTGGCAAACAGTGTCATGAAGACGAATAACAGCGCCAGCATCATGACCAGATTATAGTTCTGCGAACGAACCGCCGTATTGAATGCACTTCCGATTCCAGGCCACTGGAATACGGTCTCGATAACTACGGAACCTGCGATCAGAGTCGGAAGACGGAAGCCCACCAGGACGATAACAGGTGTTAAGGATACGCGGAAACCGTGTACCAAATTGACCCGGAATTCAGAGAGCCCCTTGCTCCGGGCCGTTTTTATGTAATCCTTGTTCATGGTATCCAGCATGCTGCTTCTGGCATACCGCATAACGCCGGCAGTCATGGAGATTCCCAGAACCAGGGCCGGCATCACGAGATACTTGATTCGCCCTGCAAAATTGACCACGGTCGGATCGGTTCGTCCTCCAACCGGAAGCCAGCCTAAGTTTAATGCGAAAATTAAGATTGCACAGACACCGAAGAAGAACTGAGGAATAGAAACGCCGATCATACCGGCTACGGTCAGAACGTTGTCGCCGATGGTTCCTTTGTAGACCGCGCCCAGAACACCGAGAATACTTCCTAATACGGTTGAGATACAAAGTGCCGCTACCGCCAGCTCGAGGGTTGCCGGAAGCCGTTCCGCCATGATCTGGATTACAGGCACTCCGCTGGAAGAACTGTAGCCGAAGTCGCCGGTCAGCAGGCGGCCCAGCCATTTAAAATAACGGATAAAAAATGGATCATCCAGTCCATACTGCGCGCGCAGCGCCGCCACCTGCTCGGCAGTCAGCCTCGCAAGCGCCTCCGGATCCATCAGGTACGACACGGGATCGCCCGGTGTTAAATCCAGAAGCCAGTAGATAATAAACGTAATGATCAACAGCATGGGAATCATACCAAGAATTTTTTTAATTGTGTATTTAGCCATTTTATCACCTTTCTTAAAAGTTAAGGGACTGTACCTGATACATACAATCCCTTAACAGCACCTCCTGAATGTGACCATTCAATGTATATGTTACTTGATTTCCCAGTTCTGAATATCCCAGTTGTAGTTAAACTGCGGGTTGCCAAGTTTCGCACCTTTTACAATCTTATCGCTCTGCAGCAGGAAGATTGGCTGATAGTAAAGCGGAAGTTCGAATAATGTTTCATTCTCATACTTCTGTAATTCGAAGAATGCCTTTCTCTGAACTTCAGCATCTACAGAAGAATTGGTAGCCGCGATGAGCTCGTCCAGCTTCGGATCACTCGGTGTATGGGAGTTGATGGAATAACCGGTCTGGTATCTGTCGTAGTACTCATGTAAGGATAATGCCGCATTGGCTGCATAGCACATATCCCAGTCAACTGCACTCGGTCCGTTAACCGGATCTTCCGGAGCTTTCCAGAGGATGGTGGCCAGATCGCCTTCCACCAGTCTTGCGTTCATCTTAATGCCTACTTCTGCAAGGTACTGCTGAATGATCGCCATAAGATCCTGTGTCATCTGATCTGTATAGTAATAAACGACATCAAGCTCTGTATTCGGATCCCAGTTTGCTTCCTTTAACAGTTCCTTTGCTTTTTCCGGATTGTAATCGTAATTGTTCAGTCCGTCCACCTTGTCTGCTCCGTCTGGTGTCAGGCTGTTTGCAGGAAGTGCAGCCCCCTCGAAAACGCCGTCTAAGATCGACTTCATGTCCAGTGCGTAAGCGATGGCCTGGCGCACTCTCTCATCGGCCAGAGGAGCTTTTTTCCCATCCTTTTTATCAAACTTGTTTAAATACAGAAGACGGGTATAACGTACGTTTACGGTGTCGATGGTCAGTCCCGGTGTTCCTTCCAGTGCCTTGACATCGGCGATGTTCTTCGTATAAGCGTAATCCAGCTTGCCTGCCTTCGCATTCGTTACGAAGTTCGCGTCGCTGTCGCCTGCACTCGGATTTAAGTGGATGGTGAAGTTTGCCGTTCCGCCGTAGTACTTGTCAAACGGCTTTAACGTGGTGTAGTTGTTCATCTGAACCTCATCCACCATGAATGGGCCGGAACCGATGGGGCTCTGGAAGTACTTGGCCTGCTGTAAGGAAATCGGATCCGTATCGGCCAGATATTTCTTAGGCAGAGGAGCAAACTGCGTAAATGTCAGCAGTGCGTCCGGTGCAACCTTCTCAAAGGTCAGCGTAATCTTGTTTCCGTCAACGGCAATTCCTTCGATGTGTTCGGCACTTCCGTCTTCATAAGCCGCCGCACCCTTTAACGCTTCAAAGGTGGAACGGAATACGGAGTTTAATACCGTTGTTTTCAGTGCATACTCGATACTCCACTGAATATCGTCGGCAGTAATCGCTTCGCCGTCATGCCAGAAAATATTATCTCTCAGTTCAAAGGCCAGCGTCATTCCGTCGTCCGACATCTCATAGGACTTGGCCAAATCGCCCTCGCCGCTTACAGGCGCCAGGTTCTCATCAGCAAAAATCAGATGTGCATAGAGAGTCTTGTTGTACATATAGGTGCCGGGATTCAGCCACGGTGTCTCAAAGAACTCCGTAGGACCGCCGTTGCTGTAAAGAACACCAGAGTCCCCTGCTGCTGCCGGCTCTGCCGGTGCGGCTGTCGTCTCTGCCTGTCCCCCCGTAGCGGCAGCTGTGGTCGAACTCGCCGGGTTACCGGATCCACACCCTGCCAGTAAAGATGCTGTCATTGCTGCTGCCAGTCCCAAAGAAAAGATTTTTTTCAATTTCATGCAATACTTCCTCCTTTTTCGAAATAAAAAGGCGTAATGGATCATTGGTCCTTCATCCGTCACGCCCTCGTTGTTGATAAACTCATTATATTACTGAAAATTTATTTTGTCAACATTGAATAGAAAAAAATTTTTTCCTTTTTATGATTTATGTATTTTTTATCCGATTTACAAATAACCCTTGCAGGCACTTGTAATATTGTATACATTTTTATTTTATTGTGTTCATTAATAAAACAATTACACCTGTGCCTCCTGATCCAATCGAATGCCTGCCAGATAAGCCGCCCCCATCAGGCCGGCACGGTTGCCAAGCTGTGCCTGACACAGCTCTGCATTGCGGAAGCTGCTCATAATCCTGGCTGCCGCCTTCTGCTTCACCTCATTTAAAATATAAGGCTGTGCCATGACGCCGCCGCCTAAAACGATGCAGGCCGGATTGAAAATATGGATAACGGTAATCAGTCCATACACAATCTCATCGATCCAGCTGTTCACAATGTCTCTCACTTTCGGATCATCCAGTCTGGCAAATATCTTTCTCCCATTGTCCAGATCCCGGTTGTAAGCCATGGCCTTCCTCACCAGCGCTGTAGTCGACGCATATTTTTCGTAACATCCGCAGAAAGGTTCTCCATACACACTGTCCTCAGGATGAATCATAATCCCGCCGAATTCTCCCGCCGAGCCATCGTTTCCGGTATAGATCTGCTTATTCATGACAATCGCTCCGCCAACTCCGGTTCCATAGGTGATGCAGAGAAAATCTTTAAATGCCCTTCCCGCTCCGAACTGGCCTTCTCCGATGGCTGCCGCGTTAACATCATTCTCCACAGCGGCAGGCACATGGAACTCTCTCTCCATAATCTCCCGAACCTTCATCCCGGTATATCCGGGAATGTTTTCATTTGCATAACGGATGCATCCTTCTGCGGAATTTACCTGTCCGGCGGTGCTGATTCCAATGGCTTCAAAATCATCGTACTGACGGAGTATCTCCACTGCGCGCTCCATTACATACCGTCCCCCATTTTTTGCATTGGTGGCATGCTCCTTCACTCCCACCATGTCCTGTCCATTCCAGATTCCAGACTTGATGGAGGTTCCTCCGATATCCAGTGCCGCAATCCTCATAACAATCTCCTCCTGATAGAAAAAGGACAAAGAAACTAACTTTTCTGGCCTCTTTGTCCGTCTTACACACCTATTCTTTACTGTATTGCCGCTACAAAATGTCTTGTAATATCTCTCGGCCTCGTGATTGCGGTACCTACGACTGCAGCCAGTACTCCGGTGTCGAGAGCCGCCTTTAACTGCTCCGGTGTCCAGATCCCGCCCTCCGCGATCACCGGCTTGCCGCAGGTCTCGACAAGACGCTTCATCAGATCAAAATCAGGGAGAACTGCTCCCTTCGTATACTCCGTGTAGCCGTTCATCGTCGTTCCGACCAGATCGAGTCCGATCTGTGCGGCATGAAGGCCTTCCTCATAACAGGAACAGTCCGCCATAAAGAGCTGATCCGGGTATTTGGCGCGTACTTCCGCGAAGAACTCGTCCAGAGTCTTCCCATCCGGCCTGATACGGTCGGTACAGTCTGTCGCAATAATATCCACTCCACACTCGACAAGTGCGTCCACCTCTTTCATGGTAGGCGTAATATAGACGTCACAGTCTCCATAAACTTTTTTAATAATTCCAATTACCGGAAGATCCACTGTCTTTTTAATTTCCACAATATCTGCCACGGTGTTGGCCCTGATGCCAACTGCGCCGCCCTCTTTCGCCGCATATGCCATTCTGGACATAATGTAGGAGCTGTGCAGCGGTTCCTCCTCTAATGCCTGACAGGATACGATCAGACCACCTCTGATTCGTTCCAGTACTGAATAATCCATATTAGATACCCCCTCTTATATTTTTTACTGATTTTGGGATTTTTAACTGTTTTAATCATAGCACGTATAAAAAATATTTTCAATACAAACATTAAATAAAAAAAAGTTTTTATTTTTATTGATTTCTGCCAGTAATGATGATATGATACACACAGATACTGTTGAATTATTATAATAATTGAAAAGGCAGGTATGTATTATGTCAAAGTATGACATCAACAAATTCAAACACGTTACTGTTGCCCTCAACACACCTTTTAATAAGAATGGTGATGTTGATTTGGAAGCGACTAAAGCCGTTGTTAACTATTTCTGCAGCAAGGGTATCAAGCAGATGTATGTCTGCGGCAGTACCGGCGAAGGCTTCCTTCTCGATTCGGAAGAAAGAAAGGCTGTGACGGAAACTGTTGTAAAGGAAGCGGCAGGACGCATGAATATCATCGTCCATGTAGGCTGTCCTGATACGAGACATTCCGCCGAACTCGCAAAGCATGCAGAGGCTGCAGGCGCCGACGCTACTTCTGCAGTTCCCTGTGTATATTACCACATGAGCGAGGAAAGTGTATACCAGCACTGGACAAAAATTACCGAGGCTGCCGATCTTCCTTTCTTCATTTATAACATCCCGCAGCTGACCGGATTCAATCTGTCCATGGGGCTGTTCGGACGCATGCTGGAGAACGAGCGTGTGGCCGGAGTGAAATGTTCCTCCGATCCGGCACAGGATATCCTGCGCTTTAAGCTGGCCGGAGGCAGGGATTTCATCGTATTTAACGGACCGGACGAGCAGTTCATCGCCGGACGTCTGATGGGAGCCGACGCCGGGATCGGAGGTACATACGGAGCCATGCCGGAATTATACTTAAAGATGGATGAACTGGTTAACCGCGGCGAATGGGAAAAGGCCAGAGAGGTTCAGAATCTCGTTACCCCGCTCATTTACCGTCTCTGTTCCTTCCCGTCCATGCATGGTGCAGTAAAAGGCATCATCTCCCTCGACGGCTGCCCGATGGGCGATCCCAGACTTCCATTCCTTCCGGTTGCCCTGGATGACCCGAAGCTGGTGGAACTCTACCGGGATATCAGAAAAGCAGTTGAGGATACAAAAGATTTATAAAAGACTTAAAAAACAGTCTGAGAGGATGTACCTGCTTGCAGGCTGCATCCTCTCTTTTATTTTAGGAGGATATCATGAAAAAACACATTGTATGCTATGGAGATTCCAATACCCACGGTTACTGTGCCGCAGATGACGGCCGTTTTAACGAGAATGAGCGCTGGCCGCGGCTTCTTGAAAAGAAGCTGGGAGACGATTATCTCGTATTCGAGGAAGGATTATCCGGCCGCACCACCTGCTTTGACGATCCGATCCACGAGGGGCTTTCCGGGCTGGATTATATTTATCCATGCCTTATGAGCCATGAACCCGTAGATTTACTGATCATCATGCTGGGAACCAACGATACCAAGGAACGATTCGGCGCATCTGCCGCCTGTATTGCGCTGGGCCTCAAACGTCTGATTGCAAAGGCCATCTCTACGACAGACTGCTGGCGTGATAAACGGCCCAATATTCTGGTGGTGGTTCCAAAAAATATCGAGAAAGAGTATGAAACTACGGCTGTAGGCGCCACCATGGGACATGGCTGTGCAGAAAAATCGGAAGGTCTTTCCAGTGAATACAAAAAGATCGCAGAGCTTATGGGCTGTCACTTCTTTGACGCCAACACTGTCGTGAAAGAAAACAATAAAATCGATTATATGCACTTGACAAAAGAAGGGCATGAGGCGCTGGCCTCGGCTCTGGCCAGTCTGGTGAGAAAATATTAAGGGAATTTTCACATATTTTTCCACTCCTTTGCCTGGGGATTATGGTATACTAAAGAAAAATGTTCCCGGGGTGTGTTTGAACGCAGCTTCCGCTCAGCTGTGCGGGAATGAATTTTCAAACAGGCCCTGGCATAAGGAGAATCATCAGAATGAAGAAAAGAATGTGTGCAGTCAGTCTTTCTTTCGCCCTTGCTATCACCGCATATGCCGTGAACCCATGGATTCCAGCTTCCGGTTCCATGTCCGGTTCGGCCAGTGATGTGACGGCTTCCGGGAAGACGGCACAGGAAGATATGCTGTCCATCAGCCAGAGCGGCCAGCCCCTGCAGGCCTTTGCGCTGGGTCCGGGAGTTGTAAACTTATCCCCGGCAGATCAGTTTTCCACCTATCAGTGGGGACTTAAAAATGACGGTGAATTTCAGCTCGTTGAGATAAAAGCGAAATTTCAGGCCGCTGACAATATTTACTCCCGCGGCAAAGGCGGTTTCGGTCTTCCCGGGCTGGGCCCCGGAGACTTTGAGTCGACGGTTACCGATGCAGTTACCGGCGTCGATATTAACATTCGTCCCGCCTGGGACCTCTATGACCAGTCCGAACATAAGCGTTCCGTCGTCGTTGCCATCATTGACACAGGGATCGATTATAATCATCAGGAATTCTCCAATGCCATGTGGACGAACCCCGGTGAAATCCCCGGTGACGGAATCGACAATGACGGAAACGGTTACGTGGATGATATTCACGGCTGGAACTTTTATTCCGGCAACAGCCAGATATTTGTTGGAGAGGAAGACAGCCACGGCACTCACGCCGCCGGTACCATCGCTGCGGTCCGGGGCTCCTATGGAATCGCCGGCATCACGGATAACAGTTACGTAAAGATCATGTCGCTGAAGGCCTTGGGCGGCAGTGACGGAACCGGTTCCCCGGACTCCGTAATCGAGGCGATCCACTATGCGGAAGCCAATGGCGCCTCCATCTGCAACCTGAGTATGGGAACCTCCTCTTATAACGAAGCGCTGGCCCAGACCATGCAGAATTCAAAGATGCTGTTCATCGTCGCCTGCGGCAACGGCGGTTTCGCCGGGAAGGGATATGACACCGATCTCTATCCCGTTTATCCCGCATCGTTTCCATTTGACAACGTCATTTCCGTTGCCAACTTACTGTTTGACGGGAACTTAAGCCGTGACTCCAATTATGGCGCCGCCAGCGTGGATATTGCAGCTCCCGGAACCTATATCGTCAGCACGCTGCCCGGCAATGATTACGGTTTCATGAGCGGCACCTCCATGGCGGCCCCCATGGTAACCGGAGTCGCCGCGATGCTCTATTCTTACCGCCCCGAGCTTTCTCTTCAGGATGTGAAAAATATTCTGCTGAATTCCAGCCGGAAATCAGACCAGTTAAGCGGAAAGATGGTAAGCGGCGGAATACTTGATGCGTATGCCGCACTCAGTTATCAGCAGTAACAGAGGATTGGATCAGGCTCCTGGGAGCCGTTAAAAGGACGTACCTGTCGAAGATTAAACAGGTACATCCTTTCTCTCACTCAGATGCATATACAGCAGCGGATAAGGATTTCCCTGTTCATCCGTATCCGTCCTTTTGTAACAGGTAAACCCCATATGTTCATAGAAGCCTTTCGCCTGCGGGTTTTGTTCATTTACACACAGTTCCCGTATTCCAAGCTTCTCAATCCCATAGGCAAGAAGCCGACCGCCCAGCCCCTTTCCCCGTTCCTCCGGTTCTATAAACAGCATTTCAAGCCGCCCGCCATCCGCCCCCATAAAGGCGGCCGGCTCATTCTCTGCATTGACAGCAATGATCAGTACAGGAACCTCAAGAAGCGCCTCCGGAACATACGCTTCTATTTTTCTGATCTCCTGATCATTGAGAAAAAGATGGGTCTCCTTTACAGAGCGCCGCCAGATTCCGGTCAGACAGGCAATCAGTTCACTGCTTCTTTTTTCCAGTATGACAAGATTATACGGATCATCCCTTTTCTGGCTATTTTTCTTTCCATTCTTTCCCTGCATCTCTCTCTTCTTCCCTGTTCTCTCTTCTATCATATTCGGTTTCCCCCATTTCATCAGGCCATTTCCTGAACTATCCAGTCAGGCCTCCGGTCTTACTATAAAAATAAACGTGACCGGCCGACACATACGTTTTGTGTCATACAATCACGTTCATTTTCGATAAAGGGCATGGAGTCCGGCTGTCACAGGAGATCCACGTCTCCGGTGAAGTTTCAGACTCCTCCCGCCCGTTCTCTACTGTTCCATGGCTCTCCATCTGAAATTCGGAATGATATCGGACCATTTGTTAATGCCTACAATTGGTTTTGCAAAATCTGTGGCTTCCAGCGTATATTTTTTCTTGTCAATATCCCGGAATACCTGCCATATCTTACGGCGTCTTGTGGCCACAATGGTATCACCCTTATTCATATCGCATTCCCACAGGCCGAAAGCCAGCCCGCTCCGCACCTCCAGCGGTGCATCTACCTGACGGCTTAAAATATAAGCGTCAATGTAGGGATTACTGTCCACCAGATAATAAGAATAGGCAAATGCTGCCGCCTGAATCTGTGGAATGTCTCCTCTTGTCGGACTCTTGGCCGTAAAGCCTTCTTCCGTAAGGATAATATGGCGTACATCTCCGGTCGGTGAGCGGAATGCAGACTGTGCCATGTAATCCGTCAAAACATTTAAGTTGGCAAAGTTGATGACAGGGGAATTAAAATCACTGGTAATCCATCCGGTCTGAGCATCATCCCAGAACTCCGGTTCTGTCATCGGCGCCGGATATGGATGGTAAGACAGTCCCCAGTCCATCTGGCCCTGAACCGCCGCGATGGAATTAAACGTATCTACAATATTCTTTCCGCCATACTTTAACTTATTGTCAATCTCATTGTTCCAGTTGTAATCCAGAGAGAAATACACCCTGTCATTGGCGCTGACGCTCTTGATTGCCGTATAGAACACGCGGAACGCATCCTGATACGCCTGAACGTAGCTGTTCAAATCCCATGCGCCGGTATAGTTCCACTGTTGGTTATTGATCTCATTGCCGATAATCCAGTTGGATATCTTGCCCTGATCCGGATTGGAACCATCATAGCGCTCTGCAAGGAAGGAGGCAATCGCCTTTGTCTGCTCGAAACCGGCCTCTGTCGCTGCATTAAACAGATAATAAAATGCATTGGAGGACTTTTTGGTACCGGGATAGATCAGGTCCGGTGTAGCATCATTCCAGCCATTTAAAATAATAGCCGTAACCGTCATGCCTTTCCCGGAAAGTGCGCTTATGGTCCTGTCGTAATCCTCGATGACACGCTTATCAAAGTGATACGTCTTCCCATCGTACTGGTAATCAATTCCCTGTCCCAGAATCTGATGGAACGCAATGTTGGTACCTACGTGCTTGACACCCAGTTCAAACGCATCCGCAAGCATATTAAGTTCGATATTAAGCCCTTTTTTCGTCAGCGGATCATTAAATTCAGCCGTGTTGGACGCTACCGCCTCGGGATTTGTTATATAATGCGGCTCGCTGACTTCGATATATTTTGTTCCATCCCAGACCGCTGCCACGAACCGGCTGTATAACCGGTCATCCGCAGTTCCCTTGTTAAGCGGAAACTGATAGGTAACTTCTGTTCCGAACGCCGCAGCTCCCGCATAATCGAGGCGTCCCTCTAAATCCTTCTGATACGGCTTCTGCTCCACCAGATAGAGAACTCCATCCGTACCGGTCATGTCTCCGCTGCTGGTGACCTTTACCGTCACACTCTTCTTATCGGGATTGATCAGGCAGGAGGTGATTGACGACTCCACCTTTGGCCCCTGTGTCTCAGCTTCCGCTGCGTCCGCAGTTTCCTCCGTACTGGCAAATGAAGCAAACACACCGGTAAAACACAAGAGCACTGTAATCAGTATGCCTGCCGCTCCTTTTCGTATCAACTTACTATCCATTCCTGTTCCCTCCGTGATGTCTGACTATATGTACCCTACCATGATACCCAATTGCCCTGCCATTTGCAATAACGTTTTTATTACGGAATTCTAAATTTACTTACAATATTGGTACAGACATGCTCTAGTAAACGACGAAGCTGTGTGCTGTGACAATCTCCATCCAGTGTTCGGTTTTCAGGCGGTTCGTAAAACGGTCCACACGCTCCGTGCCCGGGTAAAAGGACATCTGATAAGCCTTTTTCCAGTCTTTGTACGTTACTTCATAAATAAATTCGTCAGGAAGTGCGACTGCCGGTATTAGGGATCCCTTTAAGTTTTCCACAGCGGTTCCGGCCGCTTCCCGGAGACGCCTGTCCACTACGGACTGCGGGACACAGAACGTAGCGCCGCCTGTGCCGTGTTTTATTCCGGCAGCAGCGATATGTGGTGCCAGTTCTCTGGCATCCCGGCACACAGCTTCGTCGCCGGACAGAAACAAAACGGGAATTCCCAGTGAATAAGCCGTGTAGGTGTTTAGCATAAATTCACTCATGTAACGGCCGTTTAGACGGATGTACTGGCTGTTTCCCGTAGACGTATGGCTGACTGCAAATTCCGGACTGCCGGCGGCCGCATGGTATCCAAGGAAAAAGACTCCGTCAAAGGTTTCGTCAAGTCCGAACATCATGTTGTATGGATGACCACTCTTTCCTCGGATCAGCGTAACGTACTCCGGCATCGCAAGAGGGTTTATATTGGAGGCATCTCCGTGGCCGTCTTTTACTACAATGGTGTCTGCTCCGGCGGCATGGGCCGCCTCACATACTAACACGACTTCTCTTGTCATTTCTTCGGCGTATCTTTGATATACAGCTTCATTTTTGTGTGTTTCTTCGGTAAAGCTTAGACCGGCACAGCCTTCGATGTCGGCACTGATAAATAGTTTCATGGGTATTCCTCCTTTGGCCTCCCGCCAGTCCGCAGTGCATCTTCTTGTCCGCAAAGTCGGCGGACAAGAAGATCCGGGCTTTCGCCCTATAAAAATAAATGCAAAAACACCCGGCGAAGAGCGAGCTCTCCTCCGGGTGTTTCCGCATTTATTTTTGCACTGCTCATTGCTTACGCATTATTCAATAATTGTAGCAACCTTTCCTGATCCAACGGTTCTGCCGCCTTCACGGATAGCGAAACGAAGACCCTGCTCCATAGCTACTGGGTGGATTAACTCTACAGTCATCTCTACGTTATCGCCAGGCATACACATCTCTACGCCTTCTGGAAGATCACATACGCCAGTTACGTCAGTTGTTCTGAAGTAGAACTGAGGTCTGTAGTTGTTGAAGAAAGGAGTATGACGTCCACCTTCATCTTTTGTTAAAACGTAAACCTGAGCTGTAAATTTCTTGTGGCACTTTACAGAACCTGGTTTAACAAGACACTGTCCTCTTTCGATTTCAGTTCTCTGAACACCACGAAGTAATGCACCGATGTTATCACCAGCCTGAGCCTCGTCTAACAGCTTACGGAACATCTCGATACCTGTAACAACAACCTTACGGGTCTCTTCATGGATACCAACGATTTCAACTTCATCAGATACGTGTAATGTACCACGCTCTACTCTACCTGTAGCAACAGTACCACGGCCTGTGATAGAGAATACGTCCTCTACTGGCATTAAGAATGGCTTGTCTGTTTCACGAACCGGATCTGGAACCCACTCGTCTACAGCGTTCATTAATTCAAGAATCTTGTCGCCCCACTCACTGGTCGGATCTTCAAGAGCCTTTAATGCAGAACCCTGGATGATTGGTGTATCATCGCCCGGGAATTCATACTCGTTTAAGAGTTCACGGATTTCCATGTCTACTAATTCAAGTAACTCGGCATCGTCAACCATATCGCACTTATTCATGAATACTACGATATAAGGAACGCCTACCTGACGGGAAAGCAGGATGTGCTCTCTTGTCTGAGCCATAACACCATCGGTAGCAGCAACAACAAGGATAGCGCCGTCCATCTGAGCAGCACCAGTGATCATGTTCTTTACATAGTCAGCATGGCCTGGGCAGTCAACGTGTGCATAGTGTCTCTTCTCTGTCTCGTACTCAACGTGAGCAGTAGAGATTGTGATACCACGCTCTCTCTCTTCCGGAGCCTTATCGATGTTCTCGAAAGCAACAGCCTCACCAGTACCTAATCTCTCATGAAGAGTCTTTGTGATAGCAGCTGTTAAAGTTGTTTTACCATGGTCAACGTGACCAATGGTACCGATGTTACAATGCGGTTTGGTTCTTTCAAATTTAGCTTTGCCCATTTTATAACGTCCTCCTTAATTTGTGCTCTTTTGAGCTTTCATTTTTATGTTAGGCTGTCTTTTATTATATGCTATTTATGCACTATTTTCAAGCCTATTTGATGGATTCCGGGCGGTTTTAAGCCGCTCGGAGTCCATTTAGTACCCGGATTTTCCGGCCTGCTGAAGTCCTTTTGGGGATCAACGGATTATTTACCGTTTTTCTCAGCAAGCACCTTCTCCTGTACAGATTTTGGTACTGGCTCATACTTCTCGAAGAACATAGAGTAGTTACCACGTCCCTGTGTTTTGGAACGTAAATCTGTGGAGTAGCCAAACATCTCTGCCAGCGGAACGAATGCTCTGACAATCTTACCGCCGCCTAAGTCATCCATACCTTCGATACGTCCACGACGGGAGTTGATATCACCGATAACATCACCCATGTATTCTTCCGGCATGGTTACTTCAACCTTCATGATCGGCTCAAGTAAGATAGCTCCTGCTTTGTGCATCGCATCCTTGAACGCCATGGAACCGGCGATGTGGAATGCCATTTCACTGGAGTCTACCTCATGGTAGGAACCGTCATATACGGTTGCATGAACACCCAGTACAGGGAATCCGCCAAGAATACCGCACTTGGAAGCTTCCTCAATACCTTCACCGACTGCCGGGATATATTCCTTCGGAATAGCACCGCCGACAACGGAGGAATCAAACTTAAACAGTTCTTCTGCGTTGGCATCCATCGGCTCAAAGTGAACCTTACAGTGTCCGTACTGTCCACGTCCACCGGACTGCTTCGCATACTTGCTGTCTACGTCAACAGCCTTTGTAAATGTCTCCTTGTAAGCAACCTGAGGAGCACCTACGTTAGCTTCTACGTTGAACTCACGCAGCAGACGGTCTACAATGATCTCCAGATGAAGCTCGCCCATACCGGAAATAATAACCTGACCGGTCTCCTGGTTTGTCTTCGCTCTGAAGGTCGGGTCCTCTTCTGCAAGCTTTGCAAGCGCCTCGCCCATCTTGCCCTGACCAGCTTTGGTCTTTGGCTCGATTGCGATATCGATAACAGGCTCCGGGAATTCCATGGATTCCAGGATAACCGGATGCTGGTCGTCACAGATAGTATCGCCAGTTGTTGTGGTCTTGAAACCTACAGCAGCAGCAATATCTCCTGCATAAACCTTATCTAACTCCTGTCTCTTGTTGGCATGCATCTGAAGGATACGTCCAACACGCTCTTTCTTGCCCTTCGTGGCATTGAGAACGTAAGAACCGGAATTCATACTTCCGGAGTATACACGGAAGAATGCTAACTTACCCACAAACGGGTCTGTCATAATCTTAAATGCCAGTGCTGAGAACGGCTCGTCATCGGAAGAATGTCTCTCGATTTCATTGCCATCCATATCCACACCCTTGATGGACGGGATATCGGTCGGAGCAGGCATAAATTCTACGATTGCATCAAGAAGCTTCTGAACACCTTTGTTTCTGTAAGCAGTACCGCAGCATACCGGAATCGCTGTACATTCACATGTCGCTTTTCTCAGTGCTTTCTTCAGTTCCTCTACAGAAGGCTCTTCCCCTTCCAAATACTGCATCATCAGATCATCATCAAGCTCGCAGATTTTCTCTACTAATTCGGTATGATAAAGCTCGGCATCGACTTGCATATCCTCAGGGATCTCAACGATGGAAATATCCTCACCCTTCTCGTCATTGTAGATATATGCCTGCATCTCGAACAGATCGATAATACCTTTAAATTCATCTTCTGCGCCGATCGGCAGCTGAAGACAGATTGCGTTTTTGCCAAGTCTGGTTCTGATCTGATCAACGGCACCGTAGAAGTTCGCACCCATGATATCCATCTTGTTGATGAATGCCATACGCGGTACATTGTAGGTATCCGCCTGACGCCATACGTTCTCAGACTGCGGCTCAACTCCACCCTTTGCACAGAACACGCCTACGGCGCCATCCAGTACACGAAGGGAACGCTCAACCTCTACTGTAAAGTCAACGTGGCCTGGAGTATCGATAATATTGATACGATGCTCTAAAGCGCCTGGTTTCACCTTGCAGTGTTCCTGCAGAGTCCAGTGGCAGGTTGTAGCAGCTGAAGTGATTGTGATACCTCTTTCCTGCTCCTGCTCCATCCAGTCCATGGTAGCAGTACCCTCATGAGTATCACCGATTTTATAGTTTACACCAGTATAATAGAGGATACGCTCTGTCAATGTTGTTTTACCAGCATCGATATGGGCCATAATACCAATATTTCTGGTTCTTTCCAATGGATATTCTCTTCCAGCCAAAGCTTTTTCCTCCTATTAGAATCTGTAATGAGCAAATGCCTTGTTTGCCTCTGCCATCTTGTGCATGTCTTCTTTCTTCTTTACAGAAGCACCAGTGTTGTTGGCAGCATCCATAATCTCATTAGCCAGTCTTTCTTCCTGGGTCTTCTCGCCTCTCTTACGGGAGTACAGAGTGATCCATCTGAGTGCTAAAGCCTGTCTTCTCTCAGCCTTAACTTCGATCGGCACCTGATAGGTGGCACCACCGATACGTTTTGCCTTTACTTCCAGTACAGGCATGATGTTGTTCATCGCTTCTTCGAATACTTCAACGGCAGGTTTGCCTGTCTTTTCTTCTACTCGGCCGAATGCGCCGTATACAATCTTCTGAGCAACGCCCTTTTTACCATCTAACATGATGTTGTTGATTAACTTGGTAACAACCTTGTTATTGTAAAGCGGGTCTGCTAATACGTCTCTCTTCTGAGTATGTCCTTTACGTGGCACGTTACTTCCCTCCTTAATATCGCCGCCAGAGCCTGCTTTGTGCAGGTTCCACAGCTCTTCATTAGATCTTAGGTACTCACAAACATTGAAGTTGCGTTCGCGCTCGGTTCTCTTATATATAATCCTGCAACCTACAGGTTCAATATCTAAAGTCCGGCACTAGAAATTCAATCATGTGGTTCTAATTATTATTTTTTGTCTTTCGGTCTCTTAGCACCGTATTTGGAACGAGCCTGCTTTCTGTTGGCTACGCCGGCAGTATCCAGTGTACCTCTGACGATATGATATCTGGTACCTGGTAAGTCCTTTACTCTTCCGCCACGGATTAAAACAACGCTATGCTCCTGTAAGTTATGACCCTCACCTGGAATGTAGCTTGTTACTTCGATACCGTTAGAAAGACGTACTCTGGCGATCTTTCTGAGTGCTGAGTTAGGCTTCTTAGGTGTGGCAGTCTTAACTGCTGTGCAGACACCTCTCTTCTGAGGAGCGGAAACATCAGTAGCTCTCTTCTGTAAGGAGTTGTAACCCTTCTGCAGAGCCGGAGCTGTGGATTTCTTTACGGATGTCTGTCTTCCCTTTCTAACTAACTGGTTAAATGTTGGCATTCTTTTCACCTCCTGTGATATTGTCTGTGGTTGCTGTATTTCGTTCAGCCTGGTTGCGCGCACAAAAACATGACGCGTTTGTGCACGCCTAATAATTATATACACTTTGCTTTTTTCTGTCAAGGAAAATTTTTTAAACATTCAAAAATCGTTTTACCACTGATCTCAGCATTCCACACTCTCCCTGCCGGAAAACCGACTCTGCCGGGGTTAGAAAGTGAAAACAAAATAAAAAGAGGCACATCCGGCCCGGACTTTGCCTCTTTTTCTCTGTTTTTCTATCCCCGTTCTATTGAACGAGTCTCGGTTTATCCATTTTCCCTTCCACTACCGTCTGCAGTTCCCGTATGGCTGCGTAATTGTCAATAATTCTGTCGTAATTGTACACAGTCTGTTTCTTAACGGTATCCATATCTTTCCGAAGTTCGTAAATATTATCCCGCACATCGGCCATCTCATTCTTCAGTCCATGCACTTCGCCATACAGCGTTAATATATCGGTGCGAATCGGTTTTAATTTTTCTTCTAATTTCTCTTCCAGTTTTTCTTCTAACTTTTCTTCCAGCTTCTGGTCGAATTTCTGATCCAGCCGCCTTTCCAGTCCATCAAGCATGACGGCAATCGCATCTAATGTTTCCTGATCTGCCATAGTATCATCTCCTCTTCTGCAAAGTGACAGGCAAGTTTCTTTCCCTATCATAACATGAAAAACAGGCAAAGTCCAACAATATACAGTTATCATGGTACTGTTTTCTTCTGGGACATCTGTCGAAATGACCGGACAACGGCAAATCAGCAGAACTGCTGTTTTTGATACCGTATACTAAAGATATCACATTTTCACCCAGGACGCAATCTCTGTTTTTTCATCTCGCTTTATATAGCGTTCATTTCTGCAGCTGTCATTTCGCGTCGCGGCGTTTGACCGCCTCATCTTCCTTGCCGTTTCTCTGATGGCACTCTATCCCACAGCTGCCGCAGCATCCTCCGCATCCTGACTTTCCCATCTTTTTGTCCCGTCTCTTCTTCCATATTACTGCAGCAACAGCAGCGATCAGAATGATTCCGATTATAAGATCCGCCATGAACCCACCTCCGGTTTGTTATTTCATCGGATTTTAGCATTGTTACATAAAATCTGACATTTGCATATAAAATACAGCCTTTCCCACCGTACATCATCCACAGCGCACGGTAATAAGAAACCCGGCGAACAGGCCGGCTGAGCTTACACCCAACCGGCGCTCTCCACCGGGACTTATGATTATTTCTCAGACTTCTTTATACGTCCTCTTCATCGATTTCATCAATATCAAGAACTTCCTCAGCCTCTGCATACTCTTCTGTTACGGGAATTACAAGATCATCACCAAGGATAATCTCATCCTCATTCATCTCTTCCCCGTCTGTACTCAGCTTAACAGTACGGTAACGCTTCATTCCGGTACCTGCCGGAATCGGTTTACCGATGATGACGTTCTCCTTTAAACCGATTAAGTGGTCTACCTTGCCGTTGATCGCGGCTTCGGTCAGAACCTTGGTCGTCTCCTGGAAGGAGGCCGCTGATAAGAAGGAATCGGTAGCCAGGGATGCCTTGGTAATACCCAGCATAACCTGCTTTCCTTCCGCCGGTTCCTTGCCTTCTGCAAGAAGCGCCTCATTCATATCATTGTAATCAAGAACGTCCATGGAGGTTCCCGGAAGCACATCGCTGTCTCCGCTCTCCTCGATCTTGATCTTCTTAAGCATCTGTCTTACGATCATCTCAACGTGCTTATCATTGATCTCAACACCCTGCAGACGGTATACACGCTGTACTTCCTGAATCATGTAATCCTGTACCGCGCGGACGCCCTTGATCTTTAAGATATCATGCGGGTTGATACTACCTTCTGTAAGCTCGTCGCCGGCCTCTAAATAGACGCCATCCTGAATCTTGATTCTGGAACCGTAAGGAATCAGATACGTCTTGGAATTGCCGGTCTCATTATCTGTAATAATAATCTCACGTTTCTTCTTCGTATCCTTGATCGTGGCTACGCCGCCGAACTCTGCGATAATCGCAAGTCCCTTTGGCTTACGTGCCTCAAAAAGCTCCTCGACACGGGGAAGACCCTGTGTGATATCGCCGCCGGCAACGCCGCCGGTATGGAACGTACGCATGGTAAGCTGTGTACCTGGTTCACCGATGGACTGAGCGGCAATAATACCGACTGCCTCACCGACCTGTACCGGCTGTCCCGTAGCCATGTTGGCACCGTAACATTTTGCACAGACACCCAGATGGGATTTACAGGTGAGAACGGTACGGATCTTGACAGAATCGCGTCCCAGCTTCTGTAATACCTTCATAACCGCAGCTGCACGCTTCGGAGTACACATATGGTTAGCCTTCACAACCACTTCCCCTGTATCCGGATCCGTGATGGTTTCAGCAATATATCTGCCTGTCAGTCTCTCCTCCAGCCCCTCGATCGTCTCCTGGCCATCCATGAATGCCTTAATCTCCATAAACGGAATTGACTTGCCTTCGCAACAGTCTACCTCACGGATAATCAGGTCCTGGGAAACGTCTACAAGACGTCTCGTTAAATAACCGGAGTCGGCTGTACGCAGCGCCGTATCGGAAAGTCCTTTACGCGCACCGTGCGCAGAGATAAAGTACTCCAGTACGTCCAGACCTTCACGGAAGTTGGACTTAATCGGAAGTTCAATGGTATGACCGGTTGTATCGGCCATAAGTCCACGCATACCGGCCAGCTGTTTGATCTGCTTATCGGAACCTCGGGCACCGGAGTCCGCCATCATGTAGATGTTGTTGTACTTGTCAAGACCGGTTAACAGATCGTGAGTCAGCTGATCATCCGTTTCCTTCCAGGTATCAATAACCTCTTTATAACGTTCTTCTTCCGTGATAAGGCCACGTCTGAAGTTCTTGGCAATCTGGTCAACCGTCGCCTGAGCGTCGGCAATCAGCTTCGGCTTGCTCTCCGGCACGGTCATATCGGAAATGGAAACGGTCATTGCCGCTCTCGTGGAATACTTGTAACCGATCGCCTTAATATCGTCTAACGTCTCAGCGGTCTGAACTGCCCCGTGAACGTTGATAACTTTTTCCAGAATCTGCTTTAACTGCTTCTTTCCAACGTGGAAATCCACCTCCATCAGAAGCTCGTTGCCCGGAATGCTTCTGTCAACGAAGCCAAGATCCTGAGGAACGATCTCATTGAAAATGAAACGGCCTACCGTGGACTCAACAATGCCTGTCTTTACGGTGCCATCCGCCATCTTCTTGGTCACTCTCGCCTTGATTCTGGAGTGTAAGGTTACAGCTCCGTTCTCATACGCAAGAATCGCCTCGTTCACATTGCGGAATACCATGCCCTCGCCCTTGGCGCCAGGTCTTTCCTGGGTCAGGTAATAGATACCGAGAACCATATCCTGAGACGGAACGGCCACCGGACCACCGTCGGAAGGTTTCAGTAAGTTGTTTGGCGAAAGCAGTAAGAAGCGGCACTCCGCCTGTGCTTCTACGGACAAAGGCAGATGAACAGCCATCTGGTCGCCATCGAAGTCGGCGTTAAATGCAGTACACACCAACGGATGCAGCTTGATCGCCTTACCTTCCACCAGAATCGGCTCGAACGCCTGGATGCCAAGTCTGTGCAGAGTGGGGGCACGGTTTAACATAACCGGGTGCTCCTTGATTACATCTTCCAGCACATCCCAGACCTCGGTCTGAAGTCTCTCAACCATCTTCTTGGCATTCTTTATATTGTGAGCGGTGCCGTTGGCAACCAGCTCCTTCATAACAAACGGCTTGAATAACTCGATCGCCATCTCTTTCGGAAGACCACACTGGTAAATCTTCAGTTCCGGTCCTACAACGATAACGGAACGTCCGGAATAGTCAACTCGCTTTCCTAACAGGTTCTGACGGAAACGTCCCTGCTTACCCTTTAACATATCAGAAAGAGATTTAAGAGCACGGTTTCCCGGTCCGGTAACCGGTCTGCCTCTTCTTCCGTTATCGATCAGCGCGTCAACAGCTTCCTGAAGCATACGCTTCTCATTGCGGACAATGATATCCGGCGCGCCCAGCTCCAGAAGGCGGGCAAGACGGTTATTTCTATTGATAATTCTTCTGTATAAATCATTTAAATCGGAGGTGGCAAAACGTCCGCCATCCAACTGTACCATCGGGCGGATATCCGGAGGGATAACCGGGATTGCAGTCATGATCATCCATTCCGGTTTGTTGCCGGAGTTGCGGAATGCCTCTACAACTTCCAGTCTCTTAATAATTCTGGCACGCTTCTGGCCGGTCGCATCCTTCAGTCCTTTTCTCAGTTCCTCGGAATCCTTCTCCAGATCGATGGCCTGCAACAGCTCAAGGATGGCCTCTGCACCCATTCCAACACGGAATGCGCCGTAGCCGTATTTATCAACCTCTTCACGGTATTCCTTCTCAGATAATACCTGCTTATACTGAAGTCCCGTATCCGCAGCGTCCAGCACGATATAGGATGCAAAGTACAGTACCTTTTCAAGGGTTCTCGGTGAGATATCGAGAATCAGGCCCATACGGCTCGGGATTCCCTTAAAATACCAGATATGGGAAACCGGAGCGGCAAGGGCGATATGGCCCATGCGCTCTCTTCGAACACTGGCCTTTGTGACTTCGACACCGCATCGGTCACAGATAACGCCTTTGTATCTGATCTTTTTGTATTTACCGCAGTGACACTCCCAGTCCTTACTCGGTCCGAAGATTCTCTCGCAGAAAAGACCGTCTTTTTCCGGTTTTAAGGTTCTGTAGTTGATCGTCTCAGGCTTTTTAACCTCGCCATGGGACCATTCAAGAATCTTTTCCGGAGACGCTAACCCAATTTTGATAGCGTCGAACGTCATTGGGTGATAAGTTTCATTATTCTCAGGCATGAGCGGTTCTCCTTCCTAACATACACAACTATTCTTCGTCTGATTCGTCTAAATCGGCGTCATCGAAATCCTCGTAAGAATCGTCGATACCGTCTACATCCTCTTCTTCTTCAACACTCACCAGTTCATCATCCTGGAATTCCTGCTTCTGGAAGCCGTAATCTGCAAGCGGCTCCTCTTCCCTGAATCTTCTGTCGCCCTCGATGATGGATCGTAAATCTGTCTCTTCATAATCCATGGACTCTGCAATCTGTACTTCGGTATTATCGTCACGAAGCACGCGCACATCCAGCGCCAGTGACTGAAGCTCTTTCAACAGTACCTTGAAGGATTCCGGAATACCCGGTTCAGGGATGTTCTCGCCCTTGATAATCGCTTCATACGTCTTCACACGGCCTACC
Organism: Hungatella sp. SL.1.14; assembly: GCF_024460495.1. Classification (NCBI taxonomy): domain Bacteria; kingdom Bacillati; phylum Bacillota; class Clostridia; order Lachnospirales; family Lachnospiraceae; genus Hungatella; species Hungatella sp. SL.1.14. Next base: position 100,615 of record NZ_JANFYJ010000009.1, read on the forward strand.
ACATCATCCGACTTCACTGTCATGATCTCCTGCAGTGTGTAGGATGCGCCATACGCCTCGAGAGCCCAAACCTCCATCTCTCCGAAACGCTGGCCGCCGAACTGGGCTTTACCACCCAGAGGCTGCTGGGTAACCAGGGAGTATGGGCCTGTGGAACGCGCATGAATCTTATCGTCAACCAGATGATGCAGCTTCAGATAATGCATGTGTCCGATCGTAACCGGGCTGTCGAAATATTCGCCGGTACGTCCGTCGCGAAGCCTTACTTTACCGTCGCGGCTGAGCGGAACTCCCTTCCACAGTTCTCTGTGGTCCAGATGTTCTCCCAGATATTCGATTACTTCCGGTTTCAGGGTGTCATTGTATTTATCCTGGAATTCTTCCCAGGTCATGTTAACGTAATCATTGGCAACATCGAGCGTATCCATGATATCGATCTCGTTTGCACCATCGAATACAGGAGTCGCAATGTTAAATCCAAGGGCTCTGGCTGCAAGGCTTAAGTGAATCTCCAGCACCTGCCCGATATTCATACGGGAAGGTACGCCCAACGGGTTCAGTACGATATCCAGCGGGCGGCCATTCGGAAGGAACGGCATATCCTCAACCGGAAGCACACGGGAGACAACACCCTTGTTTCCGTGACGGCCGGCCATCTTATCACCAACGGAGATCTTTCTCTTCTGGGCAATGTAAATACGTACCGTCTGGTTCACGCCAGGAGACAGCTCGTCGCCGTTCTCCCTTGTAAATACCTTGGCATCCACGATAATACCGTAGGCGCCGTGCGGTACCTTTAAGGAAGTATCACGGACTTCTCTTGCCTTCTCACCGAAGATCGCACGAAGCAGTCTCTCCTCGGCCGTCAGCTCGGTCTCTCCCTTCGGAGTTACCTTTCCGACCAGAATATCGCCGGCACGGACCTCCGCACCGATTCGGATGATACCTCTCTCATCCAGATCCTTTAACGCGTCTTCACCGACACCTGGGACGTCACGGGTGATCTCTTCCGGTCCCAGCTTGGTATCACGGGCTTCCGCCTCGTATTCCTCAATATGAACGGAGGTATAAACGTCCTCCTGAACAAGTCTTTCACTGAGCAGAACGGCATCCTCGTAGTTATAACCTTCCCATGTCATGAATCCGATAAGCGGGTTCTTACCAAGGGCGATTTCACCATTCTGTGTGGACGGGCCGTCTGCGATGACCTCGCCCTTCTCCACGTGGTTATTCTTATATACAATCGGCTTCTGATTATAACAGTTGCTCTGGTTGCTTCTCTTAAATTTTGTCAGATGGTAAACGTCTCTTCCGCCGTCGGCATCTCTCTTGATGATGATCTCGTTGGAAGCGGAACGCTCTACCACGCCGGCATTTCTCGCCACAACGCAGACACCCGAGTCAACGGCTGCCTTGGCTTCCATACCGGTACCGACCACAGGCGCTTCCGTTGTCAAAAGCGGTACGGCCTGACGCTGCATGTTGGATCCCATCAGCGCACGGTTGGCATCGTCGTTCTCCAGGAAAGGAATCATGGCTGTCGCCACGGAGAATACCATCTTCGGGGAAACGTCCATCAGATCGATGCTCTTTCTCTGGAATTCGGATGTCTCCTCACGGAAACGTCCGGAAATATTCTTATGAATAAAGTGGCCTTCCTCGTCCAGCGGTTCGTTCGCCTGTGCGACTACGAAGTTATCTTCTTCGTCGGCAGTCAGATAAACGACCTCGTCGGTAACGATGGGGTTATTCGGGTCACTCTTGTCTACAAGACGGTAAGGCGCTTCCACAAATCCGTACTGGTTAACCCTCGCATACGTAGCCAGGGAGTTGATCAGACCGATGTTAGGACCTTCAGGGGTCTCAATCGGGCACATACGTCCGTAATGGGTGTAGTGTACGTCTCGAACCTCGAATCCGGCACGGTCTCTTGACAGACCGCCTGGTCCCAATGCGGATAAACGTCTCTTATGGGTCAGCTCAGCCAGAGGGTTGTTCTGATCCATGAACTGGGACAGCTGGGAACTTCCGAAGAATTCCTTCACAGCCGCAGTTACCGGTTTAATATTGATTAAGGACTGGGGAGTGATTCCCTCCATATCCTGTGTCGTCATTCTCTCACGAACCACACGTTCCATTCTGGAAAGGCCGATCCGGTACTGGTTCTGCAGCAGTTCGCCGACCGCACGGATTCTACGGTTTCCTAAATGGTCGATATCGTCGGCATTCCCCACCTGCTGCTCTAAATGCATATTGTAGTTGATGGATGCCAGGATATCTTCTTTTGTGACATGCTTCGGAATGAGTTCGCCTAAGCTTCTGTGAATCGCGCTCTTTAATACTTCCTCATCTTCCGTGCCAACATCTTCCAGAATTTTTTCAAGGACCGGATAGAATACTAACTCCGTAACACCTGCGTCCTTCGGATCGAAGGATACGTAAGCCCCTAAATCCACCATTAAGTTGGATAAGACCTTCTGCCTGCGCTCTAAGCCTTCCACCCATACGTAAGGTACGGCTGCATTCTGAATATCCACGGCAAGCTGCTTGTCTACAGTCGTACCGGCCGTCGCTAATATCTCGCCGGTAGTGGTATCCACCACATCCTCAGAGAGCACATGGCCCACGATACGGTTCTTGAAATGAAGCTTCTTATTAAATTTATATCTTCCGACCTTGGCAAGATCATATCTTCTCGGGTCAAAGAACATACTGTTTAATAAACTTTCTGCACTATCAACAGATAAAGGTTCACCTGGGCGGATCTTCTTATATAACTCTAATAAGCCATCCTGGTAATTATCGGACGTATCCTTACCGAAGCTGGCCAAAAGCTTTGGCTCCTCGCCAAACAGCTCTATGATCTCGGCATTCGTTCCGAAACCAAGGGCACGGATCAGCACGGTAACCGGGACCTTTCTGGTCCTGTCTACACGTACGTAGAAAATGTCGTTGGAGTCAGTCTCATACTCCAGCCACGCACCACGGTTTGGAATTACCGTACAGGTATAGAGTTCCTTACCTACCTTGTCATGTCCGATACCATAATAGATACCTGGGGAACGTACTAACTGGCTGACAATAACACGTTCGGCACCGTTAATCACAAAGGAACCGGTATCTGTCATAAGCGGAAGATCACCCATGAAGATCTCATGTTCATTAATCTCATCTTTATCTTTATTGCAAAGCCTTACCTTGACTTTTAAAGGAGCCGCGTAAGTCGCATCTCTTTCCTTGCATTCTTCTATGGTATACTTGATGTCGTCTTTACATAATGTAAAGTCAACAAATTCCAGACTCAAGTGACCCGCAAAGTCTGCGATCGGAGAGATATCTTCGAAGACTTCCTTCAATCCCTCATCAAGGAACCACTGATAGGAATTCTTCTGAATCTCGATCAGGTTAGGCATCTCAAGGACTTCTTTCTGTCTCGAGAAGCTCATTCTCAGGCTTTTACCGGCTGGGACCGGACGCATTCTGCTTTTTTCCATTGACGTTTCACCCCTGTTTTCTTTCTATTGGTTCTGTTTTTGGGCATAAATGTCCCTCAAGGCACATGATGCCACAATAGTGCACATTCCATAATATCATAGCGTTGTCAAGGTGTCAAGCATTTTTTACTTGCACTTTCCATAATAAAATGCTATACTATTACAGATAGACTTTATTTACAAAATGAACTATTGGAGGTATTCCCCGTGAGCACATTTTTAAACGTATTACTGGTGATTCTTCTCATCTTAGTCGTGGTACTGGCTGTTCTCTATTTTCTCGGAAGAAAGCTGGAAAAACGCCAGGTTGAACAGCAGCAGGCTCTGGAAGCGGCAGCACAGACCGTATCCATGCTGGTCATCGACAAGAAAAAGATGAAGCTGAAGGACGCCGGACTTCCAAAGATCGTTTACGAGCAGACGCCAAAGTACATGCGGCGTGCGAAGGTGCCGATTGTTAAGGCCAAGATTGGTCCGAAGGTCATGACGCTGATTGCAGATGCGAAGGTATTCGATGTTCTTCCAGTCAAGACGGAGGCTAAGGTCGTGGTGAGCGGTATCTACATAACCGAGATCAAGAGCATTCGCGGCGGAGCAGTTCCGGTTGCGCCGAAGAAGAAGAAATTTATGGACAGGTTCAAAAAAGGGAAAAAAGAAAAGAACGACAAAAAGTAAATTGGAGACCGCTTCATTGGCTGAGGGCTGATGGGGCGGTTTTTTGATGGGAGCTACGCCCCAGTACCTGGAGAGAGGCGGAGGGAGGAATGGGAAACAGCTTCTTGTTTCTTCGGTGGCAGGAACTAAAGCGGGAAGAGACGGAAAAGAGGGGGATCGCGAAAACTCCGCCGAACTCCTGAAGGACTTCGCCTCCGTGTTCACTTGAAAGCTGGCTTTGAGGCCAGCTTTCACCCCCTCTTTTCCGTCTCTTCCCACTTAAGTTCCTGCGAACCTCAGAAAAGGAAACTGTTTCCCATTCCTCCCTCCGCCTCTCTCCAGGTACTGGGGCTGTGTATTGGCTCCACTAAGAGATGTATATTCAAAGGTTATATCATTTATAAATAGAATTGGGTGAATCTACAGTAATATTCAGACAACAGTTACTTACTGATTGTTTAAAAAGCAGGTTTTAGGTTTTCGCTTTTTGCTCTTGTTTTTCTTACTCAGCCAGTACACAGCCCCATACCTGCCGGGCGGTTCGGGGAAGTGGGAGAGACGGGGGAAGAAACCGTTTCATTTTCTGAGGTTCGCAGGAACTTAAGCAGAACGGTGGGAAAAATGGGTGGTGAAAGTTGGCCTCAAAGCCAACTTTCAAGTGAACACGGAGGCGAAGTCCTTCAGGAGTTCGGCGGAGTTTTCGCGATCCGCCCATTTTTCCCGCCGTTCTGCTTTAGTTCCTGCCACCGAAGAAACAAGAAACGGTTTGTTCCCCCGTCCCTCCCGCTTCCCCGGACCGCCCGGCAGGTATGGGGCGTTCCCTTTTACAAATGAATATTCGCCGTAGACTTCGAGTGAATATCCAGATTAATATTACATTCCGACACATGCTGATAATTAATATCCAAAGAATACGATACCCTTACCTTTAAACTGTCCTCGTCCTCGGCAATCATGATATCGTTCGTGTTAATTCCGATCATCATCTCCCCGAAAGGCGTGGCATAACAGGAAAGGTTTTTCTTATCCTTTTCAAACGTCATATGGACATTAGAAGATCCCCGCTTTATGATATCCAGCCCCTGGGGACGGATTTTTATCGTATTTCTTATAATGTCGTTCTGACCTTCCATGACCTCGTCATACAAAATATAATGGCTGCCGTTTTTCTGAAAATAATCGCCGGCTGTGATCATCTCGACCTCATTGCTGTCACCTTCTGCAAGCTGAATGCCGCTTATGGTAATCAGTACATCTCTTGTCATATCAAAACTCCTCTATGTTGATCTGCCTGGTTTCCTTCACCGCGCCGGGAAGAATCGACGTCGCAAAGCTGGTAAATTTCTCCGCCAAATCGCTTACGTAAAACAGATACTGCTCCTGGCCTACTGCCGGGCCGCTGCACAGCAAATCTGCTTCCGTAAGGACGGATTTCAGTTCCAGAGCCGTCTCATACGCCGGATTCACCAGAGTCACCTCCGGCCCCATCAGGCGGCCCACCGTAGAACGTAAGAGCGGATAATGGGTACAGCCCAGAACCAGCGTATCAATATATTTGCCTTTCAGCTCACTTAAGTACCGGGAGGCGATCTCATCCGTAACGGAATCGTGCAGAAGCCCCTCCTCCACCAGCGGTACCAGGAGCGGACAGGGCTTTCCGGTTACCTCGATATCAGGGCGCATTTCCATCATTACCTTTGTATAGACGCCGCTTCGTATCGTTCCCTCCGTGCCGATGATCCCGATCTTTCCGTTTTTCGTCGCCTGGGTCGCCGTCCTGGCGCCTGCGTGGATTACACCGATGATGGGAATATCCAGTTCTCCCTCCACCGCCTCCAGCGCATAGGCCGTCGCAGTGTTGCACGCGATAACAATCGCCTTTACATCCTGTGTCAGGAGAAAGCGGATAATCTGTCTCGTAAAACGGATCACCGTATTGCCGGACTTATTGCCGTACGGAACTCTGGCCGTATCACCGAAATAGACGATCCGCTCTTCCGGCATCTGCCTCATAATCTCCCGCGCGACAGTCAGACCACCGACACCGGAATCAAATACCCCTATGGGTGAATTTCTGTCTGCCATACTGTCTCTCCTCAGGTTTTGGTCCGTCGTTTAAAGCTTATAGCGGTCAAACGCATGATCAACCAAACGGTCAACCAGCTGATCCTTGCTGACTCCGGCAGCTTCCCACAGCATGGGATACATGCTGATGGCCGTGAATCCCGGCAGCGTGTTGATCTCGTTAAACACCACGGTTCCGTCATCCTTTACAAAGAAATCCACACGGGCAAGACCGTAGCCGTCCACGGCCCGGAAGATGGCCTTTGCCGCTTCCCGTACCGTATTGGCCGCATCTCCCGGGAGCTCCGGATTGACAACGGTTCTGGAGTCGGAATTATAGTATTTGGCATCAAAATCGTAAAATTCAGCGGCAGCCAGAATCTCACCCACACCGGATGCCTCCACCGGAACCAGGCCGCCTCCGAATACGGCGCATTCGATCTCCCGCCCCTTAATCATCTCTTCCACCAGAATCTTCCTGTCATGCTTTGCCGCCTCATAAAGTGCAGCTTCCAGTTCCTCTCTGCTGTCCGCGCGGGCCACTCCCTTGGACGAACCGGCATTGGACGGTTTCACAAATACAGGGTAAGTAAACTTCGCTTCGACTCTGCCAGCCACAGCCTCCATGTCACCCAGATCAGACCGCATCACCGGAACGTAGGCGGCCTGACGCACACCCAAATCGTCAACAACAATTTTTGTATACAGTTTATCCATGGATACGGCGGAAGCAAGGACACCGCAGCCTACATACGGAATTCTCGCCAGCTCTAAGAGGCCCTGAACGGTTCCGTCCTCCCCAAACAGGCCGTGAAGCACCGGAAATACGACATCCACTTTCACAAACTCTGCCCGGTCTCCTTCCGTCAGGATGACGCACTGCTTCGTAGCATCCGGGGAAATGACTGCACTCGTCTTCCCTTCCCTCCATCTGCCCGATTCAATATCCTCTGCCGATTCCGTTTTGATCCAGTGCCCGTCTTCTGTAATTCCGATCAGAAGAAGGTCGTATTTTTCTCTATTCATATGATTGATGACGTTGACCACAGACATGCAGGACACCACATGCTCAGATGACTGGCCGCCGAATAAGACGACCGCTGTTTTCCTGTTCATTTTGCTTTCTCCTCATACTTTCCATCCCCTGCGGCATTCTGTCTCCACAGGAATTTCCTTTTTACAGTGTTTATATTATAGCACATATGGTTACAATTACAACTGATAGATTGTTTCGTTTTCTCAATACAGATATTACAGACAGGAGGTACTTTGATGAACTATAAACGTGACCTGTTCCTATGCATAACCTGCCTTTTACTGGCATTTCTTCTTACCATGGCTTCCGGACGCCGGAATGAAGAAGCCATGGCCGCCCGGATCGCACCGGAAATCCTGCGGTTCCACGTCCTGGCCAACAGCGATTCCGATGAAGACCAGCAGTTAAAGCTGCGCGTGAGAACCCTGCTCCTTGATTCAATATATGAGGGACTGGGAGAAAATGCCTCCCTGAACGATACAAAAGAATACGTTCTTTCCAATAAAAACAGCCTGGAACAGCAGGCGGAAGATTACATGAAAGCCCAGGGATACGATTATCCCGCACATATGGAAGTGACCAGATGCTATTTCCCCACAAAAACCTACGGCGACATGGTGTTCCCCTGCGGCACCTATGACGCGGTACGGGTGGAAATAGGCAGCGGAAAAGGACACAACTGGTGGTGTGTCCTCTATCCTCCGCTCTGTTTTGTTGATTCGACCTATGCGGTCGTTCCCGATTCCTCCAAAGAAGTTTTAAGACAGTCCCTGGATGCCGCTGATTACCAGGCGCTGCTCATCAGGCAGCCGGAGGTTCACGTGCGGATACGCTCAAAGTTTCTCGATCTGCTGAAAAAAGACAGCAGTGTAACAGAAGGACGGGAACAGCCTGACCGCTGATCCCATCCCTGTCTGTTACACTGCTGTTTCACCGTGCTCTATTCACTCAATGAATTGCTTCCGTTTTACTGGGGAACAGATACGAATCCCTGGACAGCCCAGTCGTAATCAAGCATGGCCTGAAGAAGCGCCGTGTCGGCGGACTTTCTGGCGCCTTCCGCCTGATAGTACTGAACCTCGGCTCCAAGGTACTGAAGCTTACTCAGCATGTTTAACTGATACTGGCGCTCTGCTGCCCCTTTGGCGAGAAGCGCCTTCTGATACGCGGTTTCTGCCGCATCATTTAATATCTTCTTCTGCTGCATGACCTGATATAAACGCTGCATTTCAACCGTCAGCTGCTGCTCCGATACGTCTATGTTTTTCAGACGGTTATCAATCGCCGCAGTAGACTTGGTCGATGACGCATGACGCTGTGAAATCAGAGTCTGATTGTTTCCTATGGCTTTCTGTATGTCAGCCGTAAGGTCAATGGAGGCAATTTTAGATGGATCCGCCGCAGGGACAGAACCGATCTCCGGCACAGAGTCAGCCTTCCAGCCCGTCAAAAGGCAGAGCTGAGTGCGCAGGTTACCGGCCAGATTGCGGAGATTATCGAGCTGGGACTGAGAGGACAGCAAGTCGCTCTGAGCCTGTAAAACGCCGGTGTCCGTAGCCATGCCGAGTCCGGCCTGAAGCTTTGCGGCTTCCAGCGCCTCTTTCTGTAGTTCCACCACCTTTTCCAGCGTCTGCACCTGGGCGCGGAGATTATCATAGGAAATCATCAGAGTCTGCGTTCCCTTTAAGGCGGATTTCACGCCTGTATCCAGCTGCTTCCTGGCCTTTTCCAGCTGTTTGTCTGTGGCTTTTGTCGTGGAAGCCGGAGCGGAAATCAGTCCCTCCAGCCCTTTGATCGTGGTATTCAGTTCCAGCAGCGCCTTCGCTTTTTCTTCTGAATCAGGCATTGCCTCCAGCTGCTTTTTCTGCTGTTTTAACGTCTTTACCAAGTCTTTATAATCATTGTCTTCAATATCGTTCCTTACTGCCCTGACCGTCGACGCTGTATCATCCTCATTGAACTCAAGCTGGCTGTATGCATAACTGATCTCCGGGTTATACTCACGGATCAGATTTTCCAGTTCATCATACTCCAGATTGTTATCCTGCAGTCTGGCCGCGGTCTCCGCATCGTAGTCCGACAGCTTTGCCCACGCGGCGGACGGGCCTGTAAATGTAAGTGCACCGGCCAGAGCCATGCACAGCATTATCTTCCATTTTCTCATGTTTTACTCCTTCCGGCTGGTGTAAGCTTTCCTGTCTGCCGGCTACATGCCTGCGCTGGCACTTGCCAGACCATTTACGTTCCAGTCATACGATTCCATAGCCTGGAATAAGTCCATGTCCGCGTTCTTCATGGCAGTCTGTGCCTGTAGATACGCATACTGCTGGGACAGATAATCCAGACGGCTGATCGTCCCGATCGTCATCTTCCGCTCAGCCGCTTCCATATTCTTCGAAGCCGCGTCAAGAGCCACTGACGCCTGCTGATAGGCGGTCTGCGCCTGAATTACATTCTTATATGCAGAATCCACTGAGGCGCCGATTCTCTGAATGTTGTCGTCTATGGTCATCTGAAGGCTCTCTTTTTTAGAATTGCTGGAAGAGTTGGCCAGTTTTTTCCGGTTGATGCGGAGCGTATAATTGTTCTCCAACGCCTTTTCCTTATCTGCCGACGGATCCATGGCTGTAATCCGGTTCAGGTCAGCGGACGGTATCCCCATGATCTCCGGAGAAGCATCGTATCTCCAGCCCAGCATAACGCAGAGCTTCTGCCGCGTGTTCTCTAAATCGGACTGGGCGGTTAAAATAGCGGCGTCTGCATTCTGTAAGTTTTCCCGGGCTGTCAGCAGATCCATCTGCGTGGCCATGCCATTGTTCATCTTAAGCGCCACGGAATCATAGGTCGCTGCCAGAAGCTCTCTGTTTTTCTGTTTCAATTCCAGATCCAGAACCTTCTGATGGTATAAAATCATGTTGGCCTGGGCGTTGGACACCAGCGTCTTCTCCGTCTGATCATACGTCATTTTAAATATCTCACTGTCTTCCACGCTGTCATCAGCCTGCTGCTCAAGCGTCAGCGCCTGGGCTTCGGACATCGCATCGGAAAGAATCGATCCCGCGTCATCCTCTCCTGACATGCTGCTCCTGATCGCGTCGGCCGCGTCACGGTAGTCCTGTGCGATTTCATCGCTTGTTTTATTCTTTTTCTCGTTAAAATCACGCTGATTATTCTGTACCGTCACATTGTATTCATGTATCAGCCCCGCCAGTTCGTCATACTCCATGACATTGTCGCGAAGCTTTGCCCACTCCTCGGCGCTTCTGGCAAATTCCGGGCTGCCGGCCCAGGCAGTCCCTGTCGGAACGGCAGCCGCCAGAACTGCTGCCATACAGCAGGCACTTATCTGTTTCCATTTTTTCATCAATTGGTCCTCCTAACCTCGTACCGGATGGATTTCATGTTACAGTCTGAATCATCTGCTCTTTTTGTATCCTTATCTTACCATATAACTGCCATAAGTTCAAAGACACATTATTCCAATTTTTTAGTCCGGAGTTCGCCTGCTGCTCCCTCCGGACACGACTTCCTTAATCAGGCATCGGTGTGGTATCTACTTTTCCGCTCATAATTGAGTAATAAACCGGAAGCATCAGGAGCGAAAGGACAGTGGAAGCCGTCAGGCCGCCGACATTGACAAGGGCAAGCCCCTGCATCAGTTCTCCATTGCTGCCGTATCCAATCGCCAGCGGAATCATGGACACGATGGTCGTCAGGGTAGTCATGAGGATGGGACGTAATCTCGTCGCTCCGGCCTCAATCATTGCCGTCCTCTTATCCATCGTGGAACGGTACTGGTTGACGGTATCGACATAAAGGATACCGGCATTGACAACCGTACCAATCAGCATTAAGAATCCCAGTAAAGACGGCATTGAAATTTCCACATCCATGGCCGCCAGCAGTCCAAAGGAACCGATCAGGCTGAACGGAATCGTCGTCATAACCATCAGGGAGAACTTCGGTGACTCAAACTGAGCCGCCATCACTACAAATACCAGGAAAATGGCAATGGCGATGGCCTTAAACAGAGAGCCGAACTCCTCGTACATGGACTCGTCTATGCTGTTTTGTGCTCTCGTAACCGTACCGTTTAAGTACTTGCTTACCACCTGCTCATTAATATCTTTTAACACTGCCGCCTGCTGCTCTTTGGTACTCACTTCATCGGTAAATGATCCTGTGATCGTCACCTGGTACTGCTTATTTTTACGCGTTATTCCGGCCGGGCTGTCTGCATATACAATATCCGCAATATCCGTAAGCGCTACAGAACCACCGGTCTGTGTAGGAATCGTGATTCCCTTTACTTTATCCAGCGTATCGTATTCACCATCCGGGTACTCGACCTTAACGTCCACATTGTTACCGTCTACGTCCATGGTCATCGCCTTTACACCGCTTAACATATTGTTGAGAAGCCCGCCCACAGATGCCGGCGCAACTCCTTCCGCTGCAGCTTCGATCGGATCCACGTGAACCTTGATAACCGGCGCGGCATTTTCCAGATCGGAATGTACCTTGATGAGGCCCGGATACTGAGTCAGCTCATTCACCAGACTGTCGGAAGCCTCTTTCAGTTCATCTAACTGAGAGCTCTGTAAAATAACCTGCAGATCGTTGGAGGCGCTGAAGGCACTCATCATGGAGCTGGCTGCCACGGTTATGTTGCAGTCCGGAATATCACGCATCTCTTTCTTCCATTTATCCACAACTTCTTTCGTGGTAAGCTCCCTGTCGCTCTTCAAATATGCGGTCAGAGAAGCGCTGCTTCCGCCAAGGCTTAAGCCGCTGCCTCCGTATGTAACCATGCAGGATTTTCTGTCAGGCTCATCCATGATGATCTTCTCTACCCTGCTTATAATCTTATCGACTTCTTCAATCTGCAGTCCCGGCCGTACTTCCACCGTTACTGCAATGGTTCCCTGATCTACGTCAGGCATAAGGGCAAATCCAAGTCTTCCCGCAATCAGGAAGGATAACACCAGGAGCAGGATGGATACGCCCATAACTGTTTTTCTTTTGTTTAAAAGCCTTCCAATAATCTTTCGATAGCCGTTCTGCATCATGCGCACCAGACCGGAAGCCGGAGAATTTTTCTTCTCGACCGGCCGGAACCGGCTGTAGCACAGAGGTACGATCGTCATGGCAGAAATCAGAGACGCTGCCATACAGAATACAATCGTAAATCCGAGGGGTGCGAACATCTGTCCCGACATGCCCTTTAAGAGTGCCAGCGGGATAAATACAACACAGGTGGTAACCGTTCCGCCGAAGATCGACTGGATTACCTTGCCGGTTCCCTCCAGCGCCGCTTCCATATATTCCCGGAAGCCCTGCCCCTTGTGGGAGCGGAAACAGCTTTCCAGAACAACGATGGAGTTATCCACCATCATACCGACGCCGAGAACGAGACTCCCCATGGTGACAACGTTTAATGAAAATCCCATGACCGACATCAGGATCAGTGCCGCCAGAATGGATACCGGTATCGAGCTTCCGACGATCAGAGACGCTTTAATATCTCCGAAGAACAGGAAAATGATGATCATGGAAATGATAACGGCCATGACCATGGTAGTCGTCACGGATTTTAACGCCGATGTAATCTGGTCGCTGGTATCGTTTACCACAATGACCTCCAGCTGCGGATGTTCGGCCTTCAGCGTCTCAATAGTACGGTTTACCGACTTCGATACGTCCACCGCACTGCTCTTCTGCTGTTTGTTGATGGATAAGGACATGGTGTCCTCTCCATTGTAACGGCCGATACTCGTATCTTTTCCGGTCGTCTCGGATATGTCCGCGACGTCCTCCAGATATATGGTCTTTCCGCTCCCCGCTACAACCGGAATCCTTTTTAAGCTGTCCACCGTGTCAAATTTAACGGAAGTGCTGACCGATAAATCCTGTTTTCCGACTCCCGTGCTTCCGGCCGGATACGTGAAGTCCGCACTCTTGATCGCCTGGCTGATGGAGTTCATGGTCAGATGGTACTGGTTCATCTTCTCCGGAATCAGACGGACGCTGATGTAGCCTTCCTGACCGCCGCTTAAATCCACACTTGCCACGGAAGAGATCTTTTCAAATTCAGGAACAATCTCATCGTTCACGTAATTGTATAAATTGTCTGCCGAGGGATCATTGACAGAGAGTGTCATACTCGGCATATCGTTCATATTGAACTCGAAGATACTGGGTACCTCCACGTCATCCGGCATGGTGATATTATCCATCTTCTTCTTTAAATCAGAGTAAGCCTTATCCATGTCGGTTCCGTACTCATATTCCATCATGACAATCGAGATATTTTCCTGGGACATGGACTGGATATTCTTAACACCTGACAGGGTTCCAACCGATTCCTCGATCGGCTTCGTGACCAGTTCATTGACGTCATCCGGGCTGGCACCCGCGTACACGGCTGTGATCATCATCATCGGGAAATTCATCTCCGGCGTCAGCTCCATTTTGGAGGAAAACACGGAGGATAGACCGAATACCAGCAGGCAGAGGACTGCCAGGACGGTGGTGATGGGTCTTTTCAGAACACTTTTTGTAATTCCCATTCTTCCGCCCCCTTACTGATTCGCATCAGCCGGCTCTGTCTGACCTTCTGTTTCAGTCTGAGCGTCTGGTGTCACGTCTTCTGATGTCTGATTCTCACTTAAGGTGACTTTGGAACCGTCGTAGAATTCTGTTGTCCATGTGGTTACAACCTGGTCTCCGGCATTGATGCCCTCTTTTACTTCTATGTAGCTGTTATCCGCAATCCCGACTGTAACTGCATTCTTATGGAGAACACCGTCCCCGTACGTATAGATATAAGGAGCTCCGCCTTCGTAGTAAACCGCGTCAACCGGTACGGTGAGAACGTTATCGGCCCTCTGGGATACCACCTGCAGCTTTACTGAGGTTCCCGTCGCCAGGGCGGCTCCGTCCGGAACAGATGCCTTTACCTTAAACAGCCCGCTCTGCGGATCAACCATGGAACTGACTTCTGTAATCGATGCCGCGTGATCCACACCGTTTTTCACAACGGTAAGGGCGTCGCCCACCTTTAAGCCTTCTACAATTCGCTCTGAGGCATAGAAGGTAACTGCCTTTCCGTCTCCTGCGCCTGCGATCACGCAGATCTGGCTCTGCTGGGAAACCATGTCGTGAACCTTGACGTTATAGCTCTCCACCCGGCCGGAAATCGGAGCGGTAACCCGGCTGCTCTCCAGCTGAAGATTATATCCCAGTTTCGCGCTCTCATACTGAAGCCTTGCCAGTTCTACGTTGTCAGCCAGCTTCTGAAAATCCGCTTCCGCCATATCTCCTGCCGCGTGAAGAACTGAATACCGGTCCAGATTGCTCTTCGCATCCTCATACGATACTCGGGCGGTCTCCATCGTCAGCCTTGCGGCCTCCACCTGCTTTGTATCAATCTCGCATAAGAGCTGGCCGGCCGTCACCTGGTCACCGGTCTGGGCATTGACGCTGATAATCTCTCCGGCCCCTTTGGGGGTCACATATACAATACTGTCGGGCTCAATGGTACCGATCAGCTCTGTATTCACCACGATCGACCGGAGCTCCGGATGTTCTGCGGATACCACCGGCGGCACCTCCGCTACAGTCTCCTCTTTCTTTCCTCCGGCAACATTGGATACGATTAAAGCTGCCGCAGCAGCCACCAGAACCACGCTGACCGCAATTGTTATTACCTTCTTCTTACTCATGCTGAACTCCTCACTTCATCACACAGATTATTCTAGTTACTGTTTACAAATTCCATGTTGCAGTATTTCTAATTTTTCCCGGAAAATTTTCTTAATATTTTCCTCACTTTCCATATGCCGGTTATACCAGCCTATGCTTTCCATGACGCATGCCATGATCATGGAGACGAGAAGAGCAAATGATTTCATATCCGTTTTCTGGAAATTCGCTCTATCCGTCACCTCGTAAAGCGCTGCCAGTATCTCATTCCCCTTTTTTTCTCCCATATGATTGCCGCCGTGGACCTCAGAAAATATTTTATCGAAGTCCTGGTAGAGCACAAAGCTCTGCAGCATCTGGAATGTCTTCCCTTTTTGGGCAAATGTAATGGCCTGATCCAGAAGCTCCTCTGAAGCGGACCATAAGTCGCCTCCGTTGCTGACCACCGATGTCGTCCAGAAATCCTTCAGCTTATCCGCGGTATCACTGAATATGTACCTCACCACATCACGCTTATCTTCAAAATAAGTATAGAAGCTTCCCCTGGATATTCCCGCATTCTGGATAATCTTGTTAATGGAAACCTTTTCAAAAGGAACCCGGATACACTCTTCCATGGCCGCATCACGTATCGCTTTTTTCTTCTCTTCCGGCAATTTGTTAAATCGTTCTGTCGGCATATTTTCACCCCTTACTGTTTGTTCTCACTTTTCCTTCCGGCCAGCCTTCTCAGAAATGCAAAAAGTGACAACCTGTCACTTATTATAATGACATGTTGTCACCTTGTCAATAAAGGTTATACTTTTTTTATAAATTTTATTCCCATTTATTTTTTACTGTCGAGAAGGGCCTGAAGTGCTTCATCACTTTCCTCAATCCAGACGTCTTCCTCTTCTTCATTCAGTCCTAAAAACTGGGCCAGTGTCCTCGGATCGTCACTGCCGTTCCACTCTTCCACGTAATCGTCGATCGCCTCAAATTCGACTTCACCTGCTAAATACCGGTCCTTAAACGTCATCATGCCTCTTTAGCCCTCCTGCTCTTTGATATTTCTGGAAACGGTAATTTCCTGATTATCGATATGTTCCCTCATGGCTTCCTTTGCCTCTTCCACATGGCGCATCTTCACGGCCTTTAAGATCTTGTCATGTTCGAGAAGGAGAATCTGACGCTTGTCTTCGTCCTTGATGTATTCCAGACGGTAACGGTACATCTGCTCCCTCAAATTATTGAGAATCTGTACCAGCCGGTCATTGCCGGTGCCTTTATAGATGACATCGTGATACGTCTCATCGGTCTCCGCGATCTTCATGGCATCTCCCCTGGCCACCGCTTTCTTAAATTCCTCCTGGGTCTGTTCCAGACTGTTGATCTCTTCTTCCGTCATTCTCTGACAGGCCAGCTCAATAGCCAGTTCCTCCAGAGAACGTCTAACCTCCAGGACATCCCGCAGGCTCTTCTCGGAGATTTTCGCAACCTCGGCTCCCTTTCTCGGTATCATCAGAACCAGCCCTTCCAGCTCCAGCTTTCGGATGGCCTCGCGGATCGGTGTTCTGGAAACCCCCAGCCGTTCCGCCAGCTGTATCTCCATTAAGCGCTCACCCGGAGCCAGTTCTCCCTTTAAGATAGCCTGACGCAGCGTATTAAAGACCACGTCGCGCAGCGGCAGATATTCATTCATGTTCACCTTCAGATCATTTCCCATGGGAAACCTCCTTTGTATTATAAAAATTAGTCAGATATACAGATTTTGCCAGATTGGCGGACCTGCCGTAACGCATCTCCTCGTAAGCCTCCTCCGCCGCCTTCGGGCTGGTAAAAATTCCAAAAACAGTGGGGCCGCTTCCGCTCATCAGCGCATTGACAGCTCCCAGTGATTTTAAACGTTCCTTGATCTCCGCGATAACGGGATATTCCGGGATTGTAACCGTCTCCAGCACATTGCCCAGAAGGGAAGCCGTGCCATAGATATCGCGGTCCTTAATGGCCGCGATCATGCCGTCAATATCCGGATGATCCGCCGGGCGCAGAGATGCGGCATCCAGATGCTCATACACAAATTTAGTGGACACGCTGATCCCCGGTTTGGCAATCAGCACCTGACACTGGGGAACCGGCGGAAGGGGAGTTAAAATCTCTCCAATCCCCTCTGAGAGCGCAGTTCCGCGCATCACACAGTACGGAACATCCGCTCCGATCTTCACACCGCGCTTCATCAAATCTTCCATGGAAAGCCCTAAATTAAACATCTTATTCACTCCGAACAGCACGGCCGCGGCATCGCTGCTGCCCCCCGCCATCCCGGCGGATACCGGAATAAACTTCTTTAAATGAATGGTAACTCCGTGGTTGATATGGAACTCGTCCATGAGAAGCTTCGCCGCCTTGTACACCAGGTTATTCTCATTCACCGGAAGATAGTATAAATTCGTCTCTACGGTAATCCCCGGCGTCTCTTTTAAGTAAAGATCAATCTTATCATAAAGTCCCACCGTCTGCATAATCATGCGGACTTCATGGTATCCATCCTCTCTCTTCCCAAGAACGTCGAGCCCCAGATTAATCTTCCCGTAGGCCTTAAGTCCAAGATGTCTTATCATAGGCATAAATACCTCGCATTTTCTTAATCTCTTCAGATTGTACTTTTTCGTTATTTTGTATACAGTATTAAGTATAGTACGAAAGAGGAAAAAGCACAAGTCTTTTCTAAGTTTTGTGACCGCATAATGTTGTCAATATTTCACAAACTTTTCTAATTATTCCGTTTTAAAATGTATTTGACATTTATGTTCAGAAATGTATAATGTTTAATATCGAACGAGGGCGTTCCATTTGCGGAACTGCCCTCGTTTTTGTTGTCAACACGATAAAGGAGGATATGCTGTATGAAAAAACTGGAAATCATCATCAGGCCGGAAAAGCTGGAGAATTTAAAGGCGATTCTGGAAGGCTGCAAGGTCAACGGCATCATGATCAGCAATGTCATGGGCTACGGCAACCAGAAGGGGTATACACAGATGTACCGCGGTACCAAGTACAATGTAAACCTGCTTCCAAAGGTTAAGGTGGAAACCGTGATTCCAAAGGAACTGGCAGATCCCATCATCGATGCGGTCGTCGATGAGATCAATACGGGAAACTACGGCGACGGCAAGATCTTCGTCTACGATGTGCAGGATGCCATCCGGATCCGCACCGGAGAGCACGGACGAGGGGCACTGTAACGGCGCGTTCTGCGCAGACGGCACGATACGGCTGACCGTATCCATTCAAACTCCATACAGAATCCATTCTATCAATTATCAAAGGGGATAATTGCTTGCCGGCAGGTAAGCGGTTATCCCCTTTTCTCATCCATTCAGGATTCTGGCGGCGTTTACCAAAACAGTTCAGGAGGAGCAACATTATGGAAAACACGACCTTATTAATGAATATTATATGGACCATGCTCGGCGCATTTCTGGTTTATTTCATGCAGGCGGGATTTGCAATGGTCGAAACGGGCTTCACCCGGGCGAAAAATGCGGGAAATATCTGTATGAAGAATATGATGGATTTCGTTCTCGGTTCCCTCTTTTTCTTCATTCTGGGATTCCCTCTCATGTTTGGAAAAAATATCGCGGGCATCATCGGCGGATCCGGTTTCTTCAATCCTTATTCCCTGGCGGATGCGGATGGTATGCTGAACGGACTCCCCATCGGCGTATTCATGATCTTTCACACCGTATTCTGCGCCACCTCCGCCACCATCGTCTCCGGCGCCATGGCGGAACGGACGAAATTCTCTTCTTACCTCATCTACTCGGCAGCCATCAGCATCTTTATCTATCCCGTTACCGGCCACTGGATCTGGGGCGGCGGCTGGCTGTCCGAACTGGGCTTCCATGACTTTGCCGGTTCAACGGCCGTCCATATGGTCGGCGGCGTGTGCGCCTTCGTCGGAGCGAAGATCGTCGGACCGCGTCTCGGAAAATACAACAGCGACGGGACGCCTAACGCCATCCCCGGGCACAATATTCCGCTCGGCGCCCTCGGGGTATTCATCCTGTGGTTCTGCTGGTTTGGATTCAACTGCGGCTCCACTACGGCGGCATCGCTGAATCTCGGCGACATCGCCATAACAACGAATCTGGCGGCTGCAGCTTCCACATTTGTCACGCTTCTTTTCACCTGGGCCCGCTACGGAAAACCGGACGTATCCATGACTCTAAACGGTGCTCTGGCCGGTCTCGTCGCCATCACCGCCGGCTGCGACGTCGTAACCCCGTACGAAGCGGTCATAATCGGTGTGATCGCCGGCTTTATCGTTGTATTTGCCATCGAATTCATTGACAAGGTGGTCCGCGTTGATGACCCGGTCGGTGCGGTCGGCGTCCATGGCTGCTGCGGTCTCGTCGGCACGCTCCTTACCGGCGTATTTGGCGAGGGCTGTACGTTTATCGCACAGCTCATCGGAGTCGCATCCGTTCTTGTATACACGGCGGTACTGGCCTTTATCATCTTCACCGCAATCAAACTCACCATCGGTTTGCGGGTAACCGATCAGGAACAGCTGGATGGACTGGATATGCATGAACACGGCATGACCGCATACTCCGGCTTCCGGATTGATAAGTAAACACACGCTTTCCCTCATATTATCCTATTCATCATACCCCCGCCGGCAGAATACTGCTGACGGGGGTATGACTGTTCATCGGAAGACTGGGATACTCCTTATAAATACCCCTCCATCTCCTCTTCCATATTCTTTAAATATTCTGCATATTCCCGGAATTCCCGGGCCGCCTTCGCTTCCGTATTCCGGCTTCCCTTATAACAGATGCGGTGCTCCATACTCGCCCACAAGTCCATGGACATGGTTCGAAGCTGAATCTCCACAGGATAATACTCCATGCCGTCCGTGTGATAGACGGGGACGCCAAACACGATGTGATAGCTTCTGTAGCCGTTGGGCTTGGGATGGCTGATATAGTCACACTCCTTGATCACAACGATATCGGTCTGTTTCTTGAGCAGAGACACCACTGCATAAATATCACGTACAAAGTAGCAGATCACGCGTATTCCTGAAATATCGGTCAGACAGTCCCTGGCTGACTCTACATCGCATTCGCAGCCTCTGCGCGCCAGCTTCTGTTCAATGCTTTCCTTCTTTTTAATTCTGTCCTGCACATGGTGAATGGGATAATTCTGGTATTTGCGCCGGTAATCGTCATTTAATACTTCGACGCGGACGCGTATGTTCTTCAGCGCATCCTCATAAGGCTGGATAAACACAACATACTCCTCTTCCGTCATATGCCACCTCCCGGATTTTTTAAAACCAACCATACTGATGTTCAGTATACCTCTTTTTTGTGTCCATCCCATGTCCAAATTCTAAAAAAAGCGTTGTGGTTTCTGAACTTTTTCTGATCAGAATCACAACGCTTTCTTCTATAATAAATAAAACCGTTCCTGTCATCAATTACTGCTCTGCCGTCTCTTCCGTTTTGGCATCTTCCTCTTTTACCAGCCCTGCAGTCTTCGAATTCTCTTCCTCGTCAGCAAAAATCGGTCTCATCTCACCGTCTTCCCGTTCTTCCTTCGGCATGTACTTCTGAAGGATCGGAGATAATATATAGGAGTTAATAAACGCCAGAAGCGGAAATCCAAAGAGAACGCCGAACATCATAATCTGCGGAATCATCATCATCGCCACTACCACGGCCACATCAATTGCGATGATGGCGATCGTCTGGAATAAATGACGGATGGACATGAAAAACGCATTGAAAAAGGTTCTCTTAATGGTGTTATAAAATCTGGACTGAAGCGGGAATATATAAGTCATAATCGCCAGATATATAATGGACATCGCAAGAAAAATCGTCACCATGACAGTCTTAAACTGCTGCGACAGGTTGAAGCCGCCTCTTGTAAAGAACAGCATGTCAAACCCCAGAATAAGACCTACGGCCAGCAGGATCAGCCAGATAATGGTCGCCTGCTTAAAGTTCTCCTTAAAGGATTTGAAAAAGGACCGGATCGTATACCCGTCATCATTCCTTGCAAGCTTTAACGTTACGTAATAGACCGCGGTCGTCGACGCTCCGATTGTAAATATGGGAATACTGCATACAAACCACAGAACATTCAGTATGATCAGATCTCCAAACTTCCCGATAAAACGCCAGACGGGATTATCATAATTAAAAAAACCAGACAGCATAAGTCGTACCCCTTCTCTTTCCTTAGTAGCATTACAGAGTATTATAACGAATCCTGTCCCAAAAAGCAAATGTTCTTCTTTATTTCATGAAAATTTCACAATTATTATGCCGGTGTTGTGGTATAATGTGGTATACAATGAGCTTTGGTCCGGATCTTTTGCCGGCTGCTCAACCGGTACCGGTGGTATCCGGACTGACTAATTCACGAAAGAGGTTTGACTATCCATGACACCTTATGAAAATGTTACCTTTAAAGAACGGCTGCATGAGGAAGCCGCCAAGCTGAAAGAGATGTCTTTCAAAGACAAATTCTGGTATATCTGGGAATATTACAAATTTCCTATCATCGGGGTTATCATCGCTGTATTTCTGGTGGGTTCCATCGGAAGCGCCATGTATAACAACCGGTTTGACACCGCACTGAGCTGCGCAGTCTTAAACAGCCGCTACGACAGCGATGCGCTGACTGTTGACCAGTATTTCAATGAAGGCTTCCGCGCCTTTATCGGTCTTGATGAAAATACGAAGATTGATGTGGATTACTCCATGTCACCTGCCTTTGATGAATCAGCCATGAACGAATACTCTTATGCCGAACTGGCTAAGCTCACCGCCATGATCTCCAGCAAGGGGTTAGACGTAATGATCGGCCGACCGGATGTCATTGATCATTACGGAGAGATGGATGGATTTCTCAATCTGGAAGAAGCCCTTCCTCCGGATTTATACGAACAGGTAAAGGATTACCTCTATCCGGTCACCAATGCAGAGACCGGCCAGGAATCGTTCTGCGGCCTCCGGCTGGAAGATACCTCCTTTGGAGAAAAGACAGGCCTGATTCTGGATAATCCGGTTCTCACCGTTATGAGTAATTCGCCTCATACAGATACAGCAATCCAGCTGATCCGTTATATCTTTGAGCAGTAAGACGAAAACCAAGCGATTCGGCCAGACGGATGGACGCCGTATTCTCTTCCTCTATGACCGCACAGATACAGCTGGCCAGACGGCCGGTACCGTAATTTAATATTTCCCTGCAGGCCTCTTTGGCATAACCGGACCGCCTCCAGGGTGAAAAGATGTGATACCCCAGTTCCAGCGGGGTATCTTCTTTTTTTAGCGCCGGCAGAATTTCTGCCTGGAAACCCCCCGGTCCGAACGCCTTTGCATCATCAAATTTCCAGTCCGGCTGAAAGAGCCCGGCCTTTCCGATCACGGCTTTACTCTTTTTTTCTTCCAGTGCCCAGATTCCGTATTCAAAGAACCGGTACTGGCTGTCGATATATGCGGCCAGTTTCTCACTGCTGAAAAAAATATCATCACCGGGTCCCGCTTCCCCCGCCGCCATGTGCGCGGCGTCTTCCACCGTAAACTCCCGGATGATAAGCCGCTTTGTCTCTGCGATCAGCCATGGAAGATGAAAACGTCTTCTCACTACCCGCTCCAGGAACTCTTCATCGACGTCTTCCATACATTCCACGACATAGTCCGCCGGAGAAAGGCTCTGACCGCTTCTGTTTTTGTCCCATAAACCAAGGATGGCCCCGCCTGCCGCATACGCGGCCGACAGGACCTCCTGTTCGCTGGATATGGTGACTGGATACGGAGTACCGCCGATCAACACGGTTCGTCTCTCTGTCATACAATTATCCTCTGTCTCTTTCTATTACACACTCTGTAATCAGCACTTCTCCGGTTCCGGATACTCTGTGCCGAAAGTCTCCACCGTCATGGATTTGATTTTCTGCTCTTTCATCGGGCGGTCGTTATAATCGGTGCGCACATCGGCGATCTTATTCACGACATCCATTCCCTCAATAATCTTGCCAAAGGCCGCATAGGCGCCATCCAGATGCGGGGAAACCTTATGCATGATAAAGAACTGGGAACCTGCGGAGTTGGGGCTCATCGCTCTGGCCATGGACAATACACCCTCTGTATGCTTAAACGCGTTGGAAAATCCGTTCTGGCTGAATTCCCCCTTAATGGAGTATCCCGGGCCTCCCATTCCGTTTCCGTCCGGACAGCCACCCTGAATCATAAAGCCGTTAATGACTCTGTGGAAAATCAGTCCGTCATAAAAACCTTTTTTTACCAGACTGATAAAATTATTTACCGTGTTCGGAGCAATTTCAGGATAAAGTTCGGCTTTCATGACATCGTCGTTTTCCATGGTTATTGTTACAACCGGATTCTTCATATGATTAATTCTTCCTTTCTCTGTACCTTTCACTCTGTATTCTGTACAATCTGAAAGTATTTTACCAAATCTGTCCTGACATTTCAAGACGGAAGACAGTAAATCGGAGTTTTTCGGCTTTCGTTCATATTTTGTTTAAATTTCATTCAAAAACCTTTTACATAAATAACATGGTTTCTTCATGATTCATGGATATACTTTAATTGTAAACAAATAAATAGCTTATAAGATTTTTTTCATAATACTCGAGCTGATAATTTATTATCAGCTCTCCTCCCTTTTTCAAACAAATATATAAAAAGAGCCTCTCCGCAGCGGAGAGGTTCTTTTCGGCTTCCAGCCTGTCAGGTTTTTTCAGTCCGTATCTCTTCTCCTTTTCCCCTCGGAAAAGTCACTTCCTTCATTAAAAAGATCAGAGCCGCAATATTAGGCAGCGCCATGAGACCGTTCCAGATATCGGACAGCTCCCATACCGTTTCCAGCCTGGCCACACAGCCTAAAAATACTGCCCCCAGATAGAGGAACGTATACGCCCTGCCCCGCAGAATCCGGGACAGAAGCAGGCAGCGGTTGTGCTCCTTCAGCCGTTCGGCCAGATAGGCCGATGCCTGCCGTCCCAGATAATACCAGGCGATAATCGTTGCAAATGCGAACAGCATCATCGCCGCTGACACGAGATACTCCCCCACACCGCCAAGCCGTTTGGAAAAACAGTAGGCTGTGAGTGCCGCTCCGTCATATCCGGAGCCCGCCGCATCGCCGCCGGTCATACAGAGGATCACCAGGGCAGTCATCGTACAGATCAGAATGGTGTCGAAAAACACCTCAAACATGGCCCACATGCCCTGCTGCTCCGGCGTCGTCTCCTCAGCCGCCCCATGCAGAACCGCCATGCTGCCCAGTCCCGCCTCGTTGGAAAATACGCCTCTGGACATCCCGTACTGAAGGCTTCTTGAGATTCCGTATCCCGCAGCGCCGGAAACAGCCGCCCCCGGCTTCAGCGCATCGCGGAAAATCGCGACAAAAACGGCGGGGATCTGATCGTAGCATGACATGATAACCACCATGGAAAAAAGCATGTAAATCCCTGCAGATATGGGAACCAGCCGTTCGGATACCATGGCAATCCGCCCGATTCCGCCAAAAATAACGAGAAATACAGTTCCCGTCAGAATCACCCCCACCACCTCCGGCCGGCTATCAAACGTATAACGGAAGGTTTCCGCAATGGAATTGGACTGCACCATGCTGCCCATTCCCAGAGACACCATGACACAGAGGAAGCTGTACACCATCCCCAGCCACGGCATATGCATTCCGCGTTCCAGGTACACCATGGGACCGCAGACCCATTTTCCCTTCTTATCCCGATAGCGGTAGCGGATTCCGAGCATGGTTTCCGCATAGCCTGTCATCATTCCGATGGCGGCGGACACCCACATCCAGAAGATCGCTCCCGGACCTCCGGCAGTGAGCGCCGTCGCCACTCCTACGATGTTTCCTGTCCCGATGGTAGCGGCCAGAGCCGTACAGGCCGTCTGGAATTTTGTCACGGCGCCGTCCTCTTCCAGCTCCTCCTCCCGTATGCTTCCGATGGTCATTTTCCACCAGTACGGCAGCCTCCGGATCTGGAAGAACCCGGACTTCACCGTGTAAATAATGCCAATCCCCAGAAACAGGACCAGCAGCCATGGCCCCCAGACAAGCTCATGAATTCTATGTATCATCGATGCCGCTCCAAATTGCTTTTATTAAGACTTATTCGGAGAGACAACGTTCTATGCATGGTACAGGCTGTTGAGTACCTCATGGTTGGTCCCGTAAAAAATATCATCCCGGCCGCTCATCATCTGACAGAATTTTTCAAATTCCCCCCAGGTATCGTGGTAATCAAATTCGTAGCTGTGCCCCCAGATATAGTAAATCTGCGGTTTATCCGGCTGCAGCTTTAAAAATGCTTCTCCCATCTCAGCCATCCGGTCAAACTCGATGTGATAAACAGACGGCTGGAACCGGAGAAGGTCCTGCTGCAGATCGAAATGATAGCAGGATGTGATAGTCCTGGCATACTTCATGGCCGTGTGCTTCCGTATGACTTCTGCCACCCGCTCATCGTTGTTGATACCGCCTCCGGGATAGGCCATGCCCACAACCGGCCTGCCAGTGAGGCGCTCCAGATTGATCCGGTCCTCCTCCACCTGGCGGATAATCTCCGGTTCTTCCAGTTCCGTCAAATGAGGATGGGTCAGCGTATGCACGGCAACCTCGTGATTCCGATAGAGCTCCGCAGCCTCCTCCGGCCGGATCTTATTGTGATCCACCCACATATTCTCCCTCCACAGGGTTCCCGGCTTTCCGAGCAGTTCTGAATTGATGTTAAATGTCGCCTTTAGTCCATAACGGTCAAACAGTTCCACCAGCCGCCGGTCCTGTGTCACCCCGTCGTCGTAGCTGAAGGTCAGCGCCTTCATTTTTCCATGAAACATGGATTCTCTCCCCCTTTTCTTCTTTCAGTTCTGCAGCTTCCTGCCCTGTTCGCAAACAGAACGGCTGCGTTCAAAGGTTATATTACCACAATCCTGCAGAGCGGGCATCTGTTTTCCGTGATTTCTTCCGCTGCCCGGCATCTCCATACCTCAGGACCGTATGGATCCGCAGGCTATTCCTTAAATAAATAAGGAATAAAATTTCCATTAAAAATCACACTATATATTACACCATGAGAGGCGGGATGTGGTATAATGTGCGTATAGGGCCGTCGGCCGGCGCATCTGCATTCCGGCGGCACTGCCCGGGATTGTCAGTTTAGCCGGATTTATTCATCCATGCTCTCTGACTGTTCCCCAAAATACTCCATCAAGAGGTGATTACATGCCCGGATTTACCACCCATTATCTTCTAGGCGTCAAAGCATACAATGATCTTCCAAATAACCAGCTAAGACGGATTATCTCCAAATACCGCTGGCTCTATCAGTTAGGCCTGCAGGGCCCCGATATGTTTTTCTACAACATTCCGATCCTGCGCCACCGCGATTATCGAAACGTAGGCTCCTATATGCATGAGAACCATGTCAGCACCTTCTTTTCCGTATGTTTAAACCACATGGCCACCATCGAGTCGAAACAGCAGCGGGAGCAGGCTATCTCCTACTTAAGCGGTTATTTCTGCCATTATATTGCCGATTCCATCTGCCATCCTTACGTGTACGGCCGGATTGAGTACGACATCAAGAATTCAGGAAACTACTACCACGGTCTTCATGCCACGCTGGAGAATGACATAGACGCTCTTCTTCTTATGAAATATAAAAAGAAGAAGCCGTCCCAGTTTAACCAGGCGGCGACCATCTGCTTAAACGGGCTGGAGACGCAGTTTATCTCCGGTTTTCTCGCCTCCTGCATCAACGAAGCCTACTATCCGATCAACTACCGGAATAATTTTCGCGTGACGCCCCGGATGGTGTCCCGCTCCATTCTTGCCATGCGCATCGGCTGCCGTACCCTGGCCGATCCCAGAAGCCGCAAGAGGAACAGCATTGCGGTGGTGGAAAATCTCTTTCTCAAGAATCCCATCGCCTCTAAGAAGCTGGTCACGGACATACCGCCGGATCCGGTAAAAGCCATGAATCTGGATCATGAGACCTGGTGTAATCCATGGGATAAGCGTCTGGCTTCCCAGGCATCGTTTCCGGACCTTTTCCACCAGTCCATGCGCAAATGCAGCGATGTATTTTACTTATTTAATGAAGAGCTGATATCAGCCACTCCGCTCTCTCATCAGGACCATGGAACGCTGTTGAAGGAACTGGGCAACTACTCTTACCACAGCGGCCTGGCAGTATCCTAGGATGGGAAAAGGTGCAGACGCGAATGAAAATTTCGCTGCTGCACCTTTTTGCTGCATGATATCTACATGATAAATTGACTGATTCCCGGTTCTGATTCACACCACACGGTATCAGGAATTATTCCTGGCCTTCCTCCGCGCCGTCGTCTTCCATATCACCGTCCATGTCTTCCCCCATCTCATCTTCCGCTGATGTCGGTTCCATGACCTTCGCGCCCTCTGCCGGCACAATGGCCTCATTAGACCCTGCCGGAATCGTCATATTCACCAGCCATACAGACTTGTCTGTCATCATGCCGTCAGGCATTACGATGAGATTCAGCGTATAGTCCTGAAAGAATCCGCCATAGGAATCTTCTGTGGATGTCTCGATGGAAAAGTCCTGAACAGCCGCCTCGTCATTGATCGTTCTCACAACGGCGTTTGCAAAGTCCACCGCTTCCTCCGTGGTCGCTCCCGCGTTCATCATCAGCGTTAAATCGATCGTCTTCTTATCCGGGTCCACGCTGTAATTGATGCTAACCGCCTTCGGATAATCCTCATTATTCAGATACTGTTCATCCAGATCGTCTCCGATCTGTCCCCAGTCCAGTACAATCCCCTCCTGGGTTTCAAATACCGGCTCCGCTGGTCCTCCTGTAACAATATTGCTCTTGGTACAGCCAGCCAGCAGCATCGCCGCAATTCCGCATATAATTAACACTTTTTTCTTCATGGTCAAATTCCGTCCTCCTTTTTTCTGCACGAGGCTATTATATCGGATGGCGCTTCATTTTTGTAGTGGTTTTGGAAAAAAGTCAGAAAATCTTCACAATTAATTCTTGCATTTTCTGGATAACCATGGTATCATGTTCAATATCATTTTTATTTTTACTTTTTTGAACATTTAGGAGGTACTATCATGGACCAGGACGAGAAAAAATACCTGATTAAGAAATTAGACTGGGTTACGACCATAATCCCATTTGTCTGTATTATCATACTATGCCTTTTATTTATGGTGTTCCCTCAGAAATCAACCGACATGCTGTCACAGGTCCGTTTCTTCCTTGGCAATGAGTTCGGAAGCTACTATCTGCTGATTGGCCTCGGCGTCTTTCTCTGTTCCCTCTATATGGCATTTTCCAGATACGGAAAGATCCGGCTGGGAAATTTAGAAAAACCGCAGTATTCCAATTTTAAATGGGGAACCATGATGTTTACAGCGGGACTTGCGGCTGACATTCTCTTCTACTCCCTCTGCGAGTGGGTGCTTTATGCCAACGAACCTCACATCGCGGACATGGGGGCCTTTCAGGATTGGGCTTCCACCTATCCCCTCTTCCACTGGGGACCGATTCCCTGGAGTTTTTACATGGTGCTGGCCGTGGCCTTCGGTTTTATGCTCCATGTAAAGAAGCGCACGAAACAGAAGTATTCCGAAGCCTGCCGCCCGGTTCTTGGTAAACACGTGGACGGAATCGGAGGAAAAATCATCGATCTGATCGCCGTATTTGCACTTCTGGCAGGAACGGCTACTACATTTTCCCTGGCTACTCCGCTGCTCTCCATGGCGATCAGCCGTGTGACCGGTATCCCGGAGTCCAATATGCTGACAATCGCCATTCTTGTCATCATCTGCGTCATCTACACCATCACCGTGTATTTCGGTATGAAGGGTATTGCCAAGCTGGCCGCCTCCTGTACCTGGCTCTTCTTCGGCCTGCTGCTCTACGTGCTGATCGGCGGCGGAGAGGCCCGTTATACCATCGAGACCGGAATCACGGCTGTCGGCAATATGGTGCAGAATTTTATCGGCATGTCCACATGGACCGATGCGCTGCGCACCTCCTCGTTCCCGCAGAACTGGACCATCTTCTACTGGGCCTACTGGATGGTGTGGTGTGTGGCCACGCCATTCTTCATCGGAACCATCAGCAAGGGACGCACCATCCGGCAGACCGTTCTCGGAGGCTACTTCTTTGGACTGTCCGGAACCTTTACTTCCTTTATCATCCTCGGCAATTACAGCCTGGCGCTGCAGACCAAGGGACATCTGGACGTCATGGGGATCTATGCCTCAACCGGAGATTTGTATCAGACCATTATGGCTGTCTTCGAGACACTTCCACTGGCAAAACTTGGCCTTATCCTTCTGGCTGTAACCATGATCGCCTTTTACGCGACGTCCTTCGATGCACTGACCATGGTGGCTTCTTCCTATTCCTATAAGGAACTGCCGCCCGACGCCCAGCCTGACAAGCACGTGAAGCTGTTCTGGGCCATCCTGCTGATGCTCTTTCCCATCGCGCTCATTTTCTCGGAGAACTCGATGGCGAATCTGCAGACCGTATCCATCATTGCGGCATTCCCCATCGGGATCATCATACTGCTGATACTCTTCAGTTTCTTTAAAGATGCAAAAGAATATCTGGACCACAGCGAAGGCGGTGAACCTGACGAAAATAAAAAGAAACCTGAAAAGACCAGGGCGAATTAATCGTCCTGGTCCAGATCGTTGAACAAATCGGAATCAAAGAACTCGCGGATGGTCATTCCAAAGCCATCGGCGATTTTTTTGATATTGCAGATTCCGGGGTTCTTGCTCTTTCCATTCATAATACTCTTAAAGGTTGATGGCGGCATCCCTGCCTGAAAGGTCAGAGAATATCCCGTCAGACGCTTCTGTCTGCATAACTGTTCAATCCTTTTACTGGTTGCTTCGCATATCGTCATGACCGAATCCCTCCTTTTTTCTTTAGTGTATCTAAAAAAATTGTAGAATTCGGTCGATATAATGTCCGATTGGAAATATTTTCCAGCGCAGTATACGCTCAGTAGACATTAAGTAATCAGTCCATGATTTTTATTTTCATACTGGAGTGAGAGGGCACCTGCTTCTCTTCCGGCGGCAGGGTCATGTAATCGCCGTAAATCCAGGTCAGAACCTCATGCCAGCCCTTTGGCGCCATGAGCTTTGTATCCTCAAACGGCAGATCTACCGTTTCCTCACACCACACCTTCTGAAGCGTCACATATAAGTAATCCGGCTGGTAATTGCTGTAGTAGCGCAGAGGGCTCTTACCTTTTCTGTCCTTCACCGCCGCCATATGCTGAAGCTTTCGAATAACGCTCATGGGAATCAGCCTGCCAACAGTGGAAAGGAGCCACACGCAGATTCTTCCCATCGCACCATACTTTCCAAAGTCCAGCTTATAGCGGTGACCCATAGCCAGTCCGTAAAGCACTGTGTGCAGAAACAGCGTCCAGGTGGAAGCAATCTTGTTGTCCGGAAGCTCGTCAATCGTAAATAAATCCACCCAAAGGTGATTCAGCCTGCCTCCGTAATACTGCATCTCTTCCGTATCCTCATGCATCTGGCTCTTCTCATAGATAATCCTGGCCGTGAAATCGAAAAATGCCTTCCCGCCCCGTAGGTCCTTTGGCTCCACCAGCGTCATGCCTTCAGGCAGTTCTCTTTTTACCACCTTTAAAAATGCATCGTAGTTCGGCCTCGTGAATGCCACATCCGCATCGTCATCCCACGGGATAAAGCCCTTGTGGCGCACGGCCCCCAGAAGGGTTCCCGCATCCAGAACATACTTTATCCTGTATTTCCGGCAAATCCGGTCAATTTCCTTTAAAATAGCCAGGTTCGCCTCATGGACCTTTGTAAGATCGTAATTCTCCATTTGGTTTCCTTCTCCCCATGCCAGGAACGTCTTAAGCGAATCCCCACGTCCGGGCTTCTTTCGTCTAGCTGTTTTTCTTTACTGCTTCTATAATCGCTGCGGCCATATAATCAGTCATTTCATCTGTCATGCCCGGGTATACTCCGATCCAGAACGTATCCGCCATGATCCGGTCGGTGTTCTTTAACTCTCCTACAATCCGGTATCCGGACTTTGCCGCACGCATTTCATCAAAACACGGATGCTTAGTTAAATTGCCTGCAAACAGCATTCTGGTCTGCACGCCCCGTGATTCCACGTACTGCACAATTCCGTTCCTGTCTACGCCCTCCCGGCAGGTAATCAGGAAACCGAACCAGCTTGGTTTTGAATTCGGACACGGCTCCGGCAGGATCAGCTGTCCCTCCACCTCTGAAAGCGCGTCGCGAAGCCTGTCAAAGTTATGGCGGCGGCGTTCCACGAAGGACGGGAACTTCTTAAGCTGTGCACAGCCGATGGCCGCCTGCATGTCGGTTGCCTTTAAGTTATATCCAAAATGGGAATACACGTATTTGTGATCGTATCCCAGCGGAAGCTCACCAAACTGTCTGTCAAAGCGGTGACCGCACATGTTGTCCCTTCCCGATGGGCAGACGCAGTCCCTGCCCCAGTCGCGGAAGGACCGGATAATCTTGTTCAGCATCGGATTATTCGTATAAACAGCCCCGCCCTCTCCCATCGTCATATGGTGAGGCGGATAGAAGCTGGAGGTACCGATATCGCCGATGGTACCGGACAGCCGCTCCTCGCCGTCAATGGTATATCTGGTTCCCAAAGCGTCGCAGTTGTCCTCCACCAGCCACAGATTATGGCGGTCACAGAATGCTTTTACGGCCGCCAGATCGAAGGGGTTGCCCAGCGTATGAGCGATCATCACGGCTTTTGTCTTCTCCGAATACGCCTCCTCCAGCATCGTCACATCGATATTGTACTGCGGTATCGTCACGTCCACGAATACCGGCACCGCGCCGTACTGGATAAGCGGTGTCACTGTGGTAGGAAAACCGGCAGCTACGGTGATCACCTCATCGCCACGTTTCACCCGCCGTTCGCCGAGAAGCGGGGACGTCAGCGTCATAAAGGCAACGAGATTCGCGGAGGAACCCGAATTTACCAGGGAACAGTATTTCACGCCCAGATATCCGGCCAGTTCCTTTTCAAATTCATCCGTATACCGGCCGGAAGTCAGCCAGAATTCCAGGGAACTGTCTACCAGATTCACCATCTCACTGCTGTCATATACACGGGACGCATAGGGGATCCTGTCTCCCTCTTTGAACGGCTTCTTTTGATTGTGATAGGTATCGCAGTAAGCTTCTACCATATCCAGGATCTGCTTTTTCGCTTCCTGCTCTGTCTTATTTTCAAACATTGTATCATTCCTCTCTGTCTAGAATCAAGAGTCCGTTAAGCCGGACTCCCGCGCCGGAGCGCGTCTCTTTCCTGTTATGAAAAAAATTCTTTTATCTGTCTGTCCATCACAGCCAGCATGTCTTCGCCGGCCAGATAAGCCTTTGTCCATTCCACCGTTTTTTCCACGGCCTCCTTCACGCTATAGCGAGGTCTCCAGCCAAAGGTTTTCTTAATTTTGGAACAGTCCAGCTTCAGGAAATTTGCCTCATGAGGGCCTCCGTCATACCGGTTCACCCAGGTGATGCCGCCGCCCCAGAAATCGGTGAAGAGATCCGCCAGTTCACCTGTCGTCACACAGTCCCTGTCGTCCGGGCCCACATTATAGTATCCCTGATAGTTCAAATCTTCATACTGTTTCATGGCGATGGCCATATAAATCGCCAGCGGTTCCAGCACCAGCTGGTATGGCCGTGTAGAATAAGGATTTCTGACTACGATCTCTCTGCCGGCCGTCGCCGCCCGGATGCAGTCGGGAATAATCCTGTCATTGGCAAAATCACCGCCGCCGATTACATTGCCCGCTCTGGATGTGGATACAGCCGTATGGCCGTCCGCAAAAAAGGACTTCGCATAGCTGTGCGTCACCAGTTCGGAACACGATTTGCTGTTGGAGTAAGGATCAAATCCGTCTAAGGGATCGCACTCCCGGTAGCCGTATTCCCACTCCCTGTTTTCATATACCTTGTCTGTAGTCACATTTAAAAATGACTTCACACACGGATTCCTCCGGATACACTCCAGCACGTGGACCGTACCCATCACGTTCGTCTCATACGTATAGACCGGGTCTTTATAGGAATCCCGCACGATGGGCTGTGCCGCCAAATGAAATACCAGTTCCGGCTGTGTACGTTCAAACACCTCCATCAGATGAGGCAGGTCCCGGATATCTCCGATCACCGATTCCATCGTATCCTCAATTCCGGCGACGCAAAACAGGCTGGGGTCTGTCGGCGGCTCTAAAGAGTATCCCGTTACAACAGCACCGGCGTTCGTAAGCATACGCGTGAGCCAGGCTCCTTTAAATCCGGTATGGCCCGTTACCAGTACTTTTTTTCCTTTATAAAATGCGCAGAATTCCTGCTGCATTTCCTTTGTCCATTCTTTCATATCAATTCTCCTGCCTCAGTATTCCTTCTTCCTTTTCCGGCATCAGTTTTCCCAGATCTTCCACGGTGCCGCTCCTGTCTGCCATAAGGCCTCCAGTTTCTGCATCTCGCGCTGCGTATCCATACACTGCCAGAATCCGGTGTGATGGAAGCTCATCAGCTGCCCCTCTGCGGCCAGCCGCTGCAGCGGTTCTTTCTCAAATACGGTGGTATCATCCTCCAGATACGAGAAGATCTCCGGATTCAGAACCATAAAACCGCCGTTGATGAGGCTGGCATCCTTCTCATCCTTCTCACGGAAGGAACGGACCGCGTTGTCGTCGCTGATGTCCAGAACCCCCTTCATCTGTGCGATGTTCACCGTCGTCATGGTGGCTGTCTTTCCATGCTCCTTGTGGAACTTCACAAGAGCATTCAAATCCACGGTACACACGCCGTCGCCGTACGTCATCATAAACGGCTCATCGCCGATATACGGCTGAATCCGTTTGATTCTTCCGCCAGTCATCGTATTCAGGCCTGTATCTACCAGTGTCACCTTCCATGGCTCAGAATAGTTATTATGAACTTCCATCTTATTATTGGCAAGATCAAAGGTCACATCCGATGTGTGAAGGAAATAGTCCGCAAAAAATTCCTTCACCACATACTGTTTATATCCGAGGCATATCACAAAATCATGAAAACCGAATTCGGAATAATATTTCATAATATGCCATAAAATCGGCCTGCCTCCGATCTCGATCATGGGCTTCGGCTTTAAATGACTCTCTTCACTGATTCTGGTTCCTAATCCACCGGCCAGCAGTACAACTTTCATCTGTCTATCCTCCAATTTCTTTTTATCATGACTGTTTCGAACCTTTTCTGCAGCTGACAGCCGTACGGCTGTGCAGCTGCAATTTATTCATATTCCTCATATGCTTTTCGGTAAAAATGCATGAGAAACTTCACAACGGGCTTCGGCCATATCTTCGCAAACATCTCCGCTTCCTCCCGCGCCCGGCTGTTGTCTCTGATGCAGGCCTTTGTCGTGGCCTCCTCGTGGACCCGGTAATACATGACCGGCCGTTCGATGCAGATGAAGCGGCCGTCTCTTCCTGCCAGTTTCCACAGCGTGTCCCAGTCCAGTGCAAAGTGATACGGCGAGTCAAAAAGCGGCTCCCCCAAAAGTTCCTTGTTGTACGTACACGCCGGACAGCAGATGGAATTTCCGAACAGCAGCGCGCTTCTCTTGACGGCCCGCAAGTGGCTGAGTGAGCGCGGCCGCAGCGGCAGCCGCAGGAATCGTTTGACAAATTCTACTTTCTCAAATTTAACAAGCGTATCCCCCTTCACCACCGTATACCCGCCTGTAAACAGCGTCATATCGGGATATCGTTTCCAGGACTCCAGAAGCAGCTTCCCATAATCCTTCTGGTACAGATCGTCCTGATGCGCAATCGTCACGAGACTGGAATCTGCCATATGGTAGGCAAAGTTCCAGTCATCCATAATACTGCTCTTTCCTTCGCGCACATGAACGGGAATGCCGTACTTGTCCGCCATATCCATAATATAGGGGCTGGGTGTGGAAGTACAGAGAATAATATCCGACGGCACGCTCTGCCCCTTCAGGGAACGGATGCACGCCTCTAAATATGGAGAATCGCGGTATGCGCAGACTGCAAATGTATGTGGCTTCATGATATTTTACTCTTTCTATGCGTGGTTTCTTACCTCACTAAGTGTTCCTAGTATACCATAAACCGCCTCAAACAATCTACCCTATTCATTATTTTGAAAGAATTTCTGGTGTTCCATCCGGCCGGAGCCTGTTTCGTCCATCACATTCTCATGGGCCGCCTCCCGGAAGCTGCCGGCATGGTATGCCTCAAAGTTATATCCTCTCTCATCTGCAAACACCTGCGGCTCAACGAGATAAAGTCCTTCTATATTCCCGCACTGCTCAAACCTAAAACCACCCATTCCTTTTCCTCCTGATTTTTTACTTAGCCGGGCTTATACTCAGCTAACCATTTACTCTGCTAACCGGAGTATACAGGGTGACGTCGGGTCACAGTCAAGTTTATTCATTGACGAATATCTCTTTTTAGTATAAGCTATGAAAAGGAATCTTATTATCAGAATTTACCAATAAAGGAGCATGTACCAATGAGCATTCGACTGATTGCCTCCGACATGGATGGCACCCTTCTTGACCCATATACAAATATTTCTCAGGCCAATATCGACGCGATTCACCGCCTGTCCGACTATGGCGTGGAATTTTTAATCTGCAGCGGACGCGACCTTCACGATGCTAAGGGAATGATAGAGAGCTGCGGCATTTCCTGCGGTTATATCTGTTTGAGCGGAGCCGTCATTTATGACCAGAATGGGACGCAGATGGCTAATCTTCCTTTGAACAGCCAGAATTTAAAGGATATCAGCCACGTTTTCGGAGAGTTTGGCGCCCCCATGGATATTTTGACTTCCCGGGGCCGCTACTCCACTGCCGATCCTGAAAAAAAGCTTATGGAGTTTTACGGTTTTTTAAATGACCGCGCCCCATTTCAGGGAGAAATCCCCGATGAGATCCAGGCTGCTGCCAGGGAGCGTATGGACAGCATGACCTTCATCCGGGATTTGAGCGAAATTCCTGCCGCCACAGACATCTACAAAATCTGTGGAAATGACCTGGACTGTGATCTGGTAATTCACATGAAACAAGCGTTTGGGGACTATCCGGACTTAGCGGCGGCTTCCTCATTTCCCAATAATATCGAACTGACCAACACTGCTGCTCAGAAAGGCTGCGCATTGAAGACCTACGCTGCCGCGAAAGGCATTTCCCTGGAGGACGTCATGGTACTCGGTGACAGCGACAACGACATCTCCATGTTTACACCGGAATTCGGCTGGACCGTGGCCATGGCTAATTCCATGGACTGTATCCGTGAACGGGCAAAATACATTACGAAGTCCAATGCGGAGGACGGCGTGGCATGGGCGATCCGAAAGTATGTGTTTGGGGAAAAGGATATAAATTTGTGACAGATAAACTTTTTTAATTCTAAAAGTAACTATGACACCAATGCCAAAACTAACCGTTTTGGCAATTTTTATGGTTTTTATACGTTTTTGTCCTGTTCTTCTAAAATTCGTAAAATACTTTTTACCATTCGATATGAAACTTGAATGTTTTCACCGTTCTTCATAGTAACTGTCCTGTTCAATGCACAATACTCTTTCATATTTCTTATATTTATCAGTGTAGAGCGGTTACAAAAGCAGAAGCTTTCGTTTAAATGAGAAGCTACCGTTTTCAGTGTACCTGACATTCTCCTGACACCATACCATGTATATATTTCAATCGAATGAGAATTTTCTCCGCTCGTTATATAAAGGATATCATCCTGGTCCATTTGAACAGAACTATGATCCGCCTTTATAATCAGCCTTCTGTTTTTCGTCACTAAATATCTATGATAATTGTTACTGGCTGCCTCCATACAAGACGTCATTCTTTCTTCCAGATTTCCTGGTTCATCTTTTAATATAAAATCCATGGCTTCCACATTCAACTTGAATGTCATAGAGGCCATTTCATCATGAGTAGTAATAAATACAAGATAACCACGGGGATCATAGACGCGTATCTTTCGAGCAAGCTTCAGTCCGTCCATCTCTGCTTTCAAATCAATATCAAGGAAATAAAGGCCCACAGAATCAGCCATTTCTAAATGTCTCAGAAGCTCTTCAGGTTGTGTTGTCCAACAATACAATTCCATATCCATATCATGCATCATCAAATACTTTTTAATAATATCCTTCCAACGCTTCAGTTGTACATCATCATCCTCACACAAGTAAATATTTATCATAGTTTTCCCTCATCAACCAGGATTCTCTATTGTCAGGCACTGTGTAAAAAATGGTTCTTTAAAATTGGTATCCCAGATAACATTTGAATACTTTTCCAAAAGCTCTGTAGCATTAGCTAACCCGATTCCCCGGTTTTCGCCCTTACCAGAAATCCCCGGCTGATTAATTTCCGAAATGCTTACAGGCAAAGGGATAGATGTATTTTGAACCAGAATCACTAAACTATTTTTCTTATAGGTCATACAAAATTTCAAGAGTTTCTCATCGGTTTCTAACGCAGCTTCAATAGCATTATCCAAAAAAATTCCAAGAACCCTTGCCAGATCCAGGGAATCCATAAAAAGTTCTATAATTTGCTCTTTTACCTCGATTTCCGTGTAGACTCCAAGCCCAATGCTATAAATCAGTTTTGAAGAAACCAGACTCTTTAATTCCATATTTTCGATTCTGCTCAAAGAATCAAGTTTAGTATCCTTCCCCTCCAGTCCATGTCCCGTCGGCATGATTTTATTGTAAAAATATGTGCTCAGAGCAGGCATATCGTTGTCACTGATAAAACATTCCAACGTGATCAGAATATTCAAATAGTCATGTTTAAATCTACGCATATCGCTATAGGATTCTTCCAGTTTTTTTGTATAACGCTGCGAATTCTCATACTGAGCCTCTCTGCTCTTCATTTGCTGGTAAGATAATGTCTTCCTGTATATAGTAAAAATCAATAAACCTGTCATCATAAATAGCATAAGAAATATGATCCCTGATAAAGCAATCATTCCGTAACTATATCCCAGATAATCACCGTATGAAATATTAAAAATAAATAAAAATGTAATTAATACCATATAAAGAAATACTTCAACCATCAGCTCCCTGTCAGACCGGAATACGCTTTTAATTTCTTTCAGCTTTGGGCGTATAAAATTTCCTAAACGTTTTATTGTTACACCACAATATATACAGTAAGAAACAGCGAAACTTATAGCAAGAACTTCATCGTTAAACATTGTTTCTATATTCAAATTAAAAATAACACTTATTAACCATTGAAACAAATAATTAAAAGTAACTGAATACAAATACCCCCATAAAGAACAAATAGTGCTAAGTATCTCTCCTTTAGTAAATGCCAGAATCAACAGCACGGCACCTCCAACAGCCAGAAAAGTGACCGTCTGCCCGATTATCCGATAAAAAAAAGTGTTAATTAAACAAATATATGTAAAAACTATTAATCGTTGTTTCATCTGCAACTGGTATGGCAGCAAAAATACGCAAGAAAAATAACTGCACATGCTGCCGCTGATTAAATATATCATATATTCCACTATGTAACTCACCCCTTTTCCTTTTTTATTCTATTCTTTTCCTCTTAAAATGTAAACGAATAACTTTTTATTTTTCTTGCAAAATTATCTTTTTCATTGACACAATTTACGCTCAGGCAGAAAAATTTAACATTTGCTGAGAAAATATTATCATATATTTTTTTCTGCTATAGTGATAATAAAGAGGTGATACAGATGAATATTTCAACCATATCTTCCAAACTCATTCTGTGGCTGAATCATATAAGTCCAAAATCAGCGGAAGAAACGGCCGTATTAAAATATGGTATGGAACTTTTCTTAGAAAACTCAATCAAGCTCCTTATCATTTCTTTTGCGGGCCTATTGATCGGGAAAGGAAAAGAAACTCTTATAATCTTGTTTACATTTTGTATGTTCCGTTTACAGGCTGGAGGCCGACATGTTAAGAGTAATATCGGCTGTACTCTGTGTATGACCGGAATATGGGGCATTTCTCTGGCTGCCAATGATTACTTTACTTTTTCTCTTCCAATAATTGAATTCATTTTTGCTATTTGTACTGTAGAGATCTTATTATGGGTACCTCAAAGCATTAATATTGAATATTTTTCATGCAAAGAAATAATCCAGAAAAAACTATATTCAATCACATTCTTGTTTTGTATTTTACTGATTTCTGCTCTTTTCCCTGATCTAAGAGGACTAATCGTATCACCAGTTATTCTTGAAGCGATAACATTGCTTCCTAAATATAAAGAAAAAGAGGTGCTAAATGATGAAAGAAAAAATTGTTAAACGTATCCAAAAAATGTTGCTGCAAATTTCCACGGATTCTGTTGGAAGGAGTTTTCCAGTAAATATGCATGAAAGGAAAGTTCCAGATGAGGTAATTAAATTTATATTGAATTACCATAAAGATGGAGAATAATATATTGTGGTATTTTAAAAATTCACTTCATCTAAAAAATAAGGAGGCTGAAATTTCTAAAATGAATATTAAAGATTTTACATACAATCTGCCCACAAATCTCGTTCCCAAACAGATTTGCGAGCCGCGAGATGCCGCAAAAATGATAGTGTATCATCGCAATTCACAAGAAATAGAGCATAGAATTTTTAGTGATATAATAGAATATCTTTCGCCAGGAGATTGTATTGTTCTAAATAATACAAAGGTATTTCCCTGTGTACTGCGCGGCGTCAATTGTGATACAGGAGCACAGTTAGAGATAAAATTGACATCAAGAAAGTCCAGGCTTCTTTGGGATTGCAGTATCGAGAGTATCCGCTCACTAAAACCCGGAACTCAATTTTTGTTTGGAAAAAACGAAAAATTGAAAGCTACTGTAATAGAAAAGAACTCATTTGGAACAGGTTATTTGTTTCAATTCGATGAATCAGAAGAATTTGAGGACTGGACCAACAGGAATGGAGAATTTTATCTTCCATTATATTTACCACAAAAATTAAATCATGAACAAGATTATCAAACAATTTATGCAACACAATGGGGATCCATGCAACCGCCTGTAGCTGGAATGCATTTTACAGATAAATTGCTTGAGCGGATACGTAAAATGGGGGTCAATATTGTTTTTGTGACCCTGCATGTGGGCAGGCTAGACAAAATGGATGTTATACATGAGCGGATTAGCGTGGCTGAACATAAAATGTATGAAGAATGGTACTGCATTAATGATGAAACAGCAAAAATACTAAATGAAACTAAAGCAAACGGTAAAAAGGTTTTTGCAATTGGCACAACTGCTATGCGAACAATCGAAAGTGTTGCGAAAAAGCATAACGGAAAGATAATTGCAGAAACAGATTGGACAGATTTATATATTTACCCTGGTTATTCACCATTCTTTTCAGATGCTATGATCAGTAATCTTCAGCCCCCTTTAACAACCAACCTAATATTGGCCTGTACATTTGGAAAAAGTGTAGAAGGCGTTTTAAATATGTATAAAGAGGCCGTAAAAAAAGAATATGGATTTTTGGAATTTGGTGATTGTGCTTTATATATATGACAGGAGGAGTATTTCATGCTATATACAAAAAGAGAAAGTCTTAGCTGGGCATTTAATGAAAACAAAGTAACAATAAAAGATGAAGCTTCAGGCTTTTTTTTCCCTCTTAATGATGTCGGGAGTCTTATATGGGATATGATTGATGGTGTTAATGAAAAAGAGGATATTGTACAGGAAATAACACGATGCTTTGCTGTTACAAAAGACATCGCCGAAAAGGATGTAGAAGAAATGATCAATAGTATGTTGGACTATGATTTAATTGAAAGCGTAAATCCATAGACATGTGCAGAACAACAGGAGGTATTCACATGAAGAAAGTTTATACAAAACCCGTATTGGCAGCACGTCCACTTTGGACAGAGTTATTATATCAGCGTGCTATTTCCATTTAATAGTTTGTTTATTTAAATAACTATTATAGTTCTGTAAATGTTAATTTATTATAATTTTATAAAGTAACTTGATATATGCCTAATTACTGCACATGGCTATGGATTTTTTAAAGGAGACCAGTTATGAAATTAGATGAATTCCGTTATAATCTGCCAGCAAACCTTATTGCACAACAACCGATTAAACCCCGTCACTGTAGCAGATTGATGATAACCAGACGTAATGATAAATCCATTTCAAATTATCATTTCTACGATTTACCAGATTTTTTGGATTCAGGTGATGTATTAGTAATTAACAATACCCGAGTAATCCATGCCGTCCTTAATGGAAAGAAAAAAGATGGCGGAAATATACAAATAAAAATGGTATCACGAAAAGATTTTCATACATGGGATTGCATAGTAGAAACTTTGCGAGAAATCAAACCTAATGACGAGATTATTTTTGGTAATAATGAAATGGTTGGCAAGGTTATTAAAAGAAATTGGTGTGATACCGGTTGGATTATAGAATTTTCTTCTAAAGACGCTAGTATAGATGAAATAATGGATAAATATGGCAAACTGTTTATTCCATTGCATCTCCCACAATCTATGACAGATGAGGAAGATTATCAAACTATTTATGCCGCGGAAAAAGGGTCGTTGCAACCACCCACGGGAGGAATGCATTTTACATATGAACTGTTTGAAACGCTTAAGCAGAAAGGGGTTGTAATAGTAGAAATAACCCAGCACGTAGGCCGCCTGGATAATCGCTTACCCATAGACAACATTGAGTTGCATGAAATGTATGAAGAACATTATAATGTTACTCCGGAAGCTGCTAAAATAATTAACTCTTCCCGTAAAAATGGCCATAGAATTATTGGTGTAGGAACGACCGTAACGAGAACATTAGAGACTGTTGTCGACGATAATGGCATAATTCACCCGGGTACGGGTTGGACTAAGACATATATATATCCAGGATTTAAATTTAAAGCAATCGATGTCTTAATTACTAATTTCCAAAGTCCAGGAATCACCACACTAATTCTGGCGTGTGCTTTTGGGGGGACTGAACTGATAATGCAAGCCTATAACGAAGCTGTAGTACGAAAATATCACTTTTTAGAATATGGCGATAGTCTATGCATAATATAATTTAGTCACAATGGACAATGTATTTATGAGGAAGGATTAACTATGAAATATATTATTGGTGTTGATCAGGAAAGCAGCTTAGTAAGAAAGTTATGCGACTATTTAGAAAATCGCAGTATATCTACCGAAATAATGAAAGAAAATAATTGGGCATCGGTAGCATTAAAAGTTGCATATAAAGTTACTGCACAAGAATATCATGAAGCAGTTTTAATGTGTTCATCAGGAACAGGGATGTCAATAGCAGCTAATAAGGTGAAAGGATGCAGAGCGGCCCTTTGTACCTCGCCATTAATGTCACAATATGCAAAGTTCTATAATCATGCTAATATACTGATAATTCCTATCGAAGAAATGAATGAAGAAAAAATGATTAAAATCGTAGAAAGTTGGCTGGAAACCCCTTACGGGAATGGAGAGGTAGGAATCGCTATTGATGTACTGCGAATGTTCGAAGGAAAGTAAAATAATTTATACTTTAGCGATATCACGTGGCTTTTATATGCTGGGATATTGTGTATTTGCAACTGTTGCTAATATCCTTGTTTTCCAATTTACACAATCTGGCGCAGGAATCGCAGTATTATTGGCACTTAAGAATATTCCGGTTATTGTTATTGGAATCTTTGCTGGTACAATAGTAGACAATACAAAAAAAAGCGTTTTAATAGGCTTTAGCCTGATTGTACAAGCTGTTTTGGCCTTTTCTTTACTTTTTGCCAAACGCGCGGTTGACTTATACATAATTGTTTTTCTGTATATGGTGGTTCATTCATTTTATAAACCAGCCCAAAGTGTAGTAAAACCAATAATGTTGAACGAAAAAACATTACTAAAAGTAAACTCTGTTATTATGGTTATAGAGGAAATCACAACAATAACTGCGAGTGTTTTAATAGGAAGTATTTTTGCTAATGCATATATATTATTGAATATATTTGGAACTATATGTTTATTGTTTGCTGGCATTTCCGTTTTACTAATTATTCTACCTATTGAGCGTAAAAAGTATAATCTAATATATAAAGGTCCAGAATTCCCCAAAATACAGACAGGTTTTTTGAAAGAAACTTTTGATGGTTGGAAGTATTTAATTACCAATAAATATTTATTAGTATTAGCATTTGTTGTAGCTTTAATTTGGTTAGGACTTGGTAGTTTTTCTTCAATACAAATACTATTCGTAGCAGAAGCTTTGCATTTACCAGAACATTATGTAGGATATAGTGAAGCAATTATATCTATTGGTAACATTTTGGGATATCTTTTAGCCCCTTATGCCGTGCATTTACTGATAACTAAAAGAAAAGAAATACTATTAATGGGATTAGGCTATCTTTTGGGAGGAATTGCTTTATGTATCATGGGTAATATTAGTAACATAGTTCTAATAATAGTAGCTTTATGTATATATGCGACTGGTTATGGGTTTTCCAATACAATTGAAGAAACATTAGAACAGACATTACCGGAAGAAAAGTATCTGGGAAAATGTATTAGTATAATTAGCTCTATTGGCACTATAGGCTATTTGCTGGGATCAATAGGCGGCCCACTGCTAACAGATTTTTTGTATGTTGGTTATGTAGTCGAGATAAGTGCATTTATTACTATAGTGACAGGAATAATTATATTGAAAAATACTAACAGACTTGTAAAGGACGATAGCTATGAAGGATAACGCACTTTGGAGTGCAGGCATAAGTGGTGATTTACTAAGCAGAATAGGCCCTCTTAATATTGCTTATGGAGATGGGATATTTCTGTACGATACAAACGGCAAGCAATATTTTGATGCAATGTCAGGAGCATGGGTAGTTAATACCGGGCATGGTCGTAAAGAAATCGCTAATGCCATGCAAGAACAAGCAATACGATTGGGATATATTTTACAAGAGGGATA
Source organism: Hungatella sp. SL.1.14 (assembly GCF_024460495.1). Classification (NCBI taxonomy): domain Bacteria; kingdom Bacillati; phylum Bacillota; class Clostridia; order Lachnospirales; family Lachnospiraceae; genus Hungatella; species Hungatella sp. SL.1.14. The sequence goes on from NZ_JANFYJ010000009.1 coordinate 144,720, forward strand.
TGTGAATGAACCCGCTCAGAAATTAGCAGAAAAAATCATTCAAATGTTACCAGAGAAAATTACAAATTGTCTTTTTGCATGTGGTGGATCAGAAAGTATTGAAAGTGCCGTGAAAGCTGTAAAACAATTCTATTTTATGGAAGGAAATTATAAAAAAAACAAAATATTAAGCCGCCAGCATTCTTACCATGGAGCGACCTTTGGAGCAATGACCTTTACTGGTATAACTGGTTGGAGGTATCCATTTGGAAAAGGTGTGCCGGGAGCTCGATATACACCTCATCCGTATTGCTATAAATGTGTTCATAAAAATAACGTAACAGGAACGTGTGATCTTTATTGCATTAATGAGATGAAAAAAATTATTCAAGAAGAAGGAGCTGACACAATTGCTGCTTTTATAGCTGAACCGATTTCCATGTCAGCAGGTACCGCGATCCCCCCTCGAAAATATTGGGAAGAGGTCACAAAGCTTTGTCACAAAAATAATATTTTTATTATACTAGATGAAATAATTACTGGTTTTGGAAGAACTGGCAGATGGTTTGGCTACGAACAGTGGGATATTGATGCAGATATTATTGTATTAGGCAAAGGGCTTACTGGTGGATATGCCCCATTATCTGCCCTAACTGTATCCAACACAATTTATGAACGCCTTTTCACACCTGGTTTCATTCATGGATATACCTATTCCGCACATCCTGTTAGCTGTGCAGCCGCACTAAAAAATCTTACGATACTGGAAGATGAAAAATTAGTTGAATCAGTTTTTGAAAAAGGTATATATTTAAAACAGCTACTTGAAGAAACAATATCTAAATATAGTTTTGTAGGTGAAATAAGAACATTTGGCCTTCTGGGCACAATAGAATTAGTAAGAAACAAAGAGACTAAAGAAAGAATGCCATCATTGTTTGCAGATGATATAAAATTAAGTTTGCTTAATCATGGTGTTGCAACTCGTGTCGGAAATCAAATTAATTTAGGTCCTCCGTTTATTATCACCCATCGTGAAATTGAAGACCTTTGTTGGCGAATAGATTGTGCACTCTCTCAAATAAGAAAGGAAGATTATTATTAATCTTTATTTGTTTGAACGTCATTGTGAAATACTTCAAATTTTAATTGATAAAGGGCTGAAAAATAAAACTCTACTATTATATGATGCACATCCAGATGCAGATATAACCTACTGTAATAATTATAATCCTCTCATAGAAACTGATACTATTTGTTATTTAAGTGAAGGAAATTATAGTTTAAGTGATTTTGTAAATGTAATGGGGAAATTAAATATAATTAATCACATTATTTGGTGTCGAAAAGATTTTAATAATCCAGTTGTCCGTGATAAAATTTCGTATGCTTTTTTTTCACAGAGGGGAGGTATAAATAATAGTGATTCTGTTTATTCACGTTATCAAAAAAATAATTTGACTTTTTCATCATACGGATTAAGATGGGAATTACCCGGAGAGGAATTTAACTTTAATTCCATTATTGATCCTAATGAATATATTTTAACAGTAGATTTGGATTACTTTTATAATAACCTGCCTATTAATCCGCAAATTGATTATATTCTAAATGCTGCTGAAAAAAGTGGAATCTCAGATATCTATATTTCTTTATCGTATCAGGGCGGTTATATTAATAAAAAAACGAAAAATGATTTTTGGAAATATATATCTAAGTACCAAAACAACATACAATATGTACAACAATCCAATTTAAAATATCCTTCATCGTTAAATAATTTTTTCGACATCCAATACAAAATAAATACCATGCCGAATAACTCCCGCGAATGTATCGACGAACTAATTATTCTAGAAAAAAAGGGACTGACCTTTCCAAGTCTATATTTTATATTGGCTAAATTATTACGCCAAAACAATGATTTTAAACGTGCATTCTACAATTACGATAAATCCTATATGCTAGTAAAAAATCATCTTAACGTAGCAAATGATTATGCTACCTTACTTATAGAGTTAGGTCAATTCGATTGCGCTAAATCATTACTTAAAGAACAATTGAATATGCATCCTAATAATGTGAATGTAAATTGTAATTTAGGATTAATATATTTTTATACAAATAATTATGATAAGGCTATATATTATTTGCTAAAAGCAGTAAAAAAGAATGTAATATCTTATCAGGCTCTACTGGGTTTAGCTTGTATATATTCTAGTATCAATAATCCTAAAGTCCTAAAAGCAGTTAATAACGGACTAAACAGAACATGGGATAAAGATAAAAAAGCAAATATTTTAAAACCATTAAGACTTAATATGAAAGGGTCGTAAGTTGTTATGATCAAGCTTACCAATCGGCAGGCCAGAGAGTTTTTATTATCAAGGCAGGGACTTATTGGAGACTATATATTTACCGGAAAACAAGGAGTACTTGATTTTATTCATCAAGCCGGCTGTATCCAATATGATCCTATTGATATCTGTGGAAAAAATGCGGACTTAGTTTGTCAGTCAAGAATAAAAGATTTTAACAAAGATATACTTTATGAACTGTTATATTCAGATCGGATTTTGATTGATTATCCTGACAAAAACTTATCTATTATACTTACTGAAGATTGGCCCTATTTTGCACGCTACCGGATAGCTGCTCAATTTAATGCTGCACGCTATCCAGAAATGGAACCATTAATGAAAACAACGGTTTCTTTTATAGAAAAAAACGGTGCAATTTGTTCAAAGGATTTGAAATTTGAAGGGAATATCTCTTGGGAATCCTCTATTCACTGGAGCAATAGTAATAATATGTCCAGAGCAGTATTGGAACAATTATATTCAATGGGTACTTTAATTATTCATCATAAAGATGGGAATCGAAAATATTATGATTTAGCCTCAAAATATATTAATCATGAGTTTTTGAATATAAAAGATCCTTTTGACGATGAATTTAAACATCAGAAATGGCGTATGTTAAGAAGAATTCGTTCTATTGGTCTTTTATGGAATCGTTCTTCAGACGCATGGCTTAATATAGGGGGACTTAACTCACATATAAGAAACAACATTTTTAGACAATTGTTGGAGGAGAACGTCATTGCCGAGGTCCTGGTAGATGGCATAAAAGATATATTATATTGCTGTGTCGATGAATTAAATCTGCTTAATAGTATATCGCATGGTAAAGAACTAAATAGACGTTGTGAATTCATTGCCCCTCTTGATAATCTTCTTTGGGATAGAAAACTTATACAAGCCATATTTAATTTTGATTATAAATGGGAAATATATATCCCTGCAGCCATCAGAAAATTTGGTTACTACGTTTTACCAATCATTTATGGTAATAATTTTATAGGTCGCATTGAACTTATCGTTGATAAAAAAAGAAAAATACTCAACTTTAATAATATCTGGTATGAAGCAGGTATTTCTCACTCCTCCTCCATTTTGAAAGAGTATTTTAACGAAGCTTTATTAAAATTTGCCTTTTTTAATGAATGTAAGAGTATTAGAACTTTCCCAATATAACGGACTGAAAAATGGTTCTAATCCATCATTTGTTACAATAACGTTAGTTCAAAAACAGACCTGTTGTTAACCTGGTACTTTTGAATCAACATTACATAGAAATCTCTGGAGACCCGTCAGGTGCCTTCAGAGATTTTTTGCTTAAAAATTTTATCTATGATATACTTTTATCAGATAAATTGATATCATAATTTTAAAGAAGGAGAACCGCATCATGAAGCATCTGATCGAACAACAGATCGCAGCCACAGCGCCGAACGCGAGTGCTGGTTCCCCAGCTTTTGGAACGAGCTTTAAAGGGACAGGATCTTAACGTATTTCAGAAAGACCTGGAGCGGGCCGGCAAATAGCCGGCCCCGCATTTTGGGGCACACGCTAAAGCTCTTTTATGATCTTCACATCTGACTTTATTGTATTAAGGGCAGCTTCCATGTTAATGAAATTGTCCATCTTTTTTGATATGTCCGCGATATTCGATACCATAGCCGCAATGCTGTCCGCAATATTGTCATCCTGAATAATCTCTACCCTTCTGAGCTGCTTTCCTATGTATTCCAAATCCCCCATCATCTGGTCCTGCCTCTTTGCCAATCCTCTCATCTCATCATAAAGATAATTTAACTTTTCATCTGTTTCCAGAGTGGTAAAACATACTTTTTCGGTCATTTTGAGAAGCTCCTTTCACACGAAACGTTTAATAAAAACACCATTATTGAATATTTTTCCTATAATGGCACTTATGTTTATCAACGTACGGAAAATTAACCGGATTTTATGGTAAATTTCAAAAAATTGTAGACCTGATGGAACCAGATGTGACCAAAAAAGCACCTATGAGAAAAAACGCTTCTCATAAGTGCCATTATAGGAACCATCGATATTTATTTACGAATCTAATTATACTATAGGTGATTCTGAATCGCAAATATATTTACGGCGGCAGAAAGGTAAAGACTCTTAAAAATTCTTCCATGGTCTGCTTATGATTCGTATAACCGGAAGCGGACTACTTTTCAGGCAATCACTTCCGCCCCCCGGTTAAATTCAGCCAGCCGGTTCACTGCAGCGCTCAATGCCTGCTGCATTCCCTCCGTCCTTCTGACTCCCGGCTCATACCAGATGTTTTTCACATTCAGCTGCTGCTCCTTCCGATCGTACGACGCTTCGATTCTGCCGATCAGACGGTCGCCATATAATACAGGCAGTACATAATGGCCGTATTTCCGTTTCTCCGCCGGGGTATAAATCTCCCATTTGTAATCGAAATCAAAGATCATACGAATCAAATTTTATCCCACAGCAGATTATCAAGCGGGGCCAGAAACTCACACCTTTTTTTCCAGTTTTTCCCCGATCCGCACTCATCTGCCAGCTCCCGGTCTTCACTTGCCATATAGAAAGGTTCCGTAATCCCTTCTATCAAAACAGGAACGATGGCATTTTCTTTCAATAGGCTTTCAAAAGCAGACCGGCGTCCTGCAGCATTTAAGTTTAAAATGTTCAGCCAGGCATCCGACGGTCGATTCCATAAAAGGCCGACGGAACGGATTCTCCGCAGAACACGCCATTTCTGGTGTTCCCGTTCATCCGGCAGCGGATCTTTTTGCATTAAAAGCTCCTCCGGGACACAGCGGCTGATCAGATCGTAATATTTTACCGTCCCCTTCTTGTGATGAACCGCCAGGTCACCGGTAAAATATAAATGCTCCAGCGCCGCCCTGGACAGCTTTGTATCACTCCAGTACCAGTGTACCTTTCCCGGCATGTCTAAGTCAGCGGAACAGACCGCTCCCTGCTCTGCGATAATCCCTTTCACCTGTTCACTTACCGTCTCGATATCGGCATGGCTCCGCTCCCACTGCCGGTGCTGTTCCCGATAACACTCAAAATAAGGCCAGTCTTCCGTTGCAAAAATGGAAAGGTTCTTATCGAAGTAATCAATCAGCTGCCTGTCCTGATACAGAAGCTCATGAAGCATCTGCTTCGTAAAGCCCCTTACCCGGGACAACAGCACCAGCTCCGGGCTCCTCCCGCATACGTTAACCGGATCGAATTGGATGCAGCCCACCTGTTTTACAAACTCCAGGATTCCCCGTTTTCCTTCAAACTGGTATCCGCCCAAAAGGCCATGTCTCCGCAGCAAGAAACGTCTTGCCTGCTCTCTGGTTAATTTAACTGTCTCCATTCTGCCTCCCTGTCTGTCATCCTGGTACAGCACTGCATGAATAACGCAGCAATTGAACAAGACTGTACTACTTCAGTCCAAGATATCCCTCAATCAACCGAAGCGTCTGCTCCAGCCCTTCCACATGCGTCCGCTCCGTTCCATGTGACGCATGTACCCCCTGTCCAATCAGTGCGCCCCGGATATTGTGACCGCCGCGCAGAGCCGCTCCCACGTCAGAGCCATAATGCGGGAAAATATCCACGGCATACCCGATCTCCCGCTCCTTTGCAATCTCAATCAGACGGCTTGTCATCTTGTAATCATATGGTCCGGAAGAATCCAGCGCGCAGATGGATACCCGGTATTCATCCCCGGCCAGATCATCCCCCAGCGCTCCCATGTCTACGGCGATAAATTCCTCGATATCTTCCGGAATCCAGCTTGCGCCGAAGCCAACTTCCTCATAATTGCTGATTACAATCTTAAGTGTGCGCTCCGGCTTCACACCGGATTCCTCCAACTCCTTTAAAACTCCCATCAGCACAGCCACGGAAGCCTTATCATCGAGATGGCGTGACTTGATAAATCCGTTTTCTGTATAGACAAACATCGGATCAAAGCTGATATAATCACCGGCGGAGATATCCAGCGCTTTGACATCGTCTTCACTACTTACTCTCTCATCCAGGCGAACTTCCATGTTCTTCGGTTTTCTCTCCAGGGTTTTTGCATCATCATACGTATGAACAGACGGTTCCTTCGTCAGAATCGTACCGGTATACACTTTGCCTGTTCTGGTATGCACTTTACAGTACATTCCCTCAATGCTCTCCATCATAAATCCGCCCACCGGAACGATGCGCAGCATCCCCTCAGAGCTGATGGAACGAACCATAGCCCCCAGCGTATCCACATGGGCGGAAAGCCCCAGAACCACCTCCGTATTTCCCGGCACCTCGATGATGAGACCGCCTTTCCTGCTGTAATGGGACCGGAAACCAAAACCGGCCGCTTCCTTTTCCACCAGAGCCATCACTTCATCCGTAAAGCCGCTGGGGCTCGGAGTATTTACCAGTTTTTCCAAAAAAGAGACCACATAATTCATTGTATCTGTTTTATCACATGTCATCTTAACTATCCTCGCTCTTCTCACATTTTTATTCACACAGCCAGCTGCTACAGCTTTACCCCAGACTGAAGTCTCGATCCCCTGTACGGCAGGGCTGGCGTCCTGATACTGCATGATCCTGCATTACTTCTCACATTGTAGCAAATTCAAATGGCGGTTGCAACCGTTAAAGAAGTATGTTAGAATGAAAAAACAGATTCGGTCTGCACGGTATCGTCGTAATTTACGGATCTTGAACCGGTCAAACTTCTTTAATCATCTAAGGCATTTCTGCCAAAAGTTCCATTGAAAAGTTATGATACGTCTTATTTACAGAAAAGGGATGATCTGCCTTCAGTCATGTCAGTTTTTTGTGTAGCTATTGAATTTTACCACGATTTTATGTATAATGGAGGTATGATACTTGATAAAAATCAACAAAAAGTACAAAGACAGATTATTCCGCATGGTATTCAGTGAAAAAAAGGACTTACTGGAACTTTACAACGCCATGAATGGATCTTCGTACAGTGATCCGGAGGAGCTGGAGATCGTAACGCTGGACGATGTCATTTATATGGGGCTCAAGAATGACGCTGCGTTCATCGTTGATGAGGTCTTAAGCCTTTGGGAACACCAGAGTACATGGAGCCCTAATATGCCGCTGCGGGGTCTCTTCTATTTTTCAGATGAATACCGCAAGTATATCGCAAAAAAGCATTTTAACATCTATGGCAGCCGCCGTCTCATGCTTCCGCTCCCACAGTACGTCGTGTTCTACAACGGCCCCGAGAACAGACCCGAGCGGTCAATCCTTTCTCTGTCTCAGTCCTTTTACCGGACAAACCCGAAGCTTTCGGCGTGCATCGAACTGAACGCCACCGTGATTAACATTAATCGCGGACACAGTAAGGAACTGATGAGGCAGTGCAAAAAGCTGAGAGATTACGCCAAATTTACAGGCCGGGTGCGGGACGAACTGAAAAATGCGTTTTCTTTGGAAGTGGCAGTAGAACGCGCGGTAAATTACTGTATCAAACATGATATTCTTGCGGAATTTCTGTCGGTCCACAGATCGGAGGTGTGTGAAGTGATACTTACAGAATACGATGAAGAACTGCATATCGCCAGCGAGAAAGAATACAGCAGGGAAGAAGGACTGGCAGAAGGACTGGCACAGGGTATCCGGGCCATCATTACAGATAGTTTCAGACAAGGCAGTCCGGAGAACCAGATTATCCTGAAACTGCAGACATATTTTTCACTGAGTTATGAAGAAGCCCTGGAACATCTTAAAGCCTGCAAAGCACATCAGTTATGTATGCCAGATGAACTGGAAAAATTACTTGCAGAAAACGACAAGGAACTGCATATCGCCAGCGAGAAAGAATACAGCAGGGAAGAAGGACTGGCAGAAGGACTGGCACAGGGTATCCGGGCCATCATTATGGAAAACTTAGAAGAACATGTTCCAGAAGAACGAATTATCCAGAAACTGCAGAAATATTTTTCTCTGGATCATGGAAAGGCGGCCGCTTACCTGGAAAAAGAAAAATCAATAACGCGATAGCCTTATCTTCCCCCAATGATCAAAAAGGCTGACAGAGAAATTCCATTTCCCGTCAGCCTTTCTACACTACGATTTGTCAGCACTATGCCCTGTTATTCTTCGTCATCTGTAAAGTTCTTCGTCTCTCCCACAATATAAATCGGCCTGTCCTTTAATTCCGCAAACAGAATCGCAATATAATTCCCGATAATACCGACTATAAGGAAGAGAATCGCAAACATGAAGCAGATCAGCACAATCGTGGTCGCATAACCACTGGGCGTTCCAACCTCTGCCCAGCTCCAGATTGTATATATCATCATAATAATTCCCAGAACACCCGCGAAACCTCCGGCATAGATTCCCAGCTTCAGAGGCAGATTAGAAAAGCACATGATCGTATTCATGGAGAATGTAATCAGCTTCTTAATACTGTACTTGCTTTCCCCTGCCACCCGGTTTCTGGCCTCGTATTCGATGGTTGTCCGCTTAAATCCGATATTCTGCACATAGCCCCGGAGAAACCGGACTTTTTCACGGTAATTCGTCTTGAGCACCTTTGCCGCCTTCTTCGAGACCGCAAAGAAATCAGATGCATTGGGTTCAAATTTCACATCTGAGAGAATATTTATCAGACGGTAAAACGCGGCTCCGGCAAAGTTCTTAAACCAGCCCGCGGACTCATTTTTCGTGCGGACCATGTTGATGACATCATACCCCTCATCCAGTTTTGCAATAATTCCAGGCAGGCATTCCGGCGGATGCTGAAGATCTGCGTCCATGCAGACGATACCGTCACCGCTGCTGTAGTCCATCCCCGCAATCATGGCGGCTTCGTGGCCGAAATTACGGGAAAAATCCACCACCTTCACCTTCTCATCCCCAGCTGCCAGTTCCTTTAAGATCCCGATGCTGCCGTCCTGGCTTCCGTCATTGACGAAAATAAGTTCGTAATCCCAGCTTAAGCTTTTCAGCACCTTCGCCGTCTCCGCATAAAACTGGCGCAGTGCCAGCTCCTCATTATAGCAGGATACGACGACCGATAATTTTCTCTCCACAGTTTATACTCCTTTAAATCAGTGTGTTTGCCGCCATGCACCCAGATCAGTGATTGGCTCATATTCAAGTTCCACTTCGGACGGAAGATCGTAATACTCATCCATCCAGTATATCATATACTTAAAATTTTCATCGTAAACCATCTCGCAGCTGCACAAACGATCCGGATTCTGATAAAGCGTTAATTTCTTTATCTCCTCCCCGCCATCACGGATTCGTGCCGCCGCATCCCTGATCACTCCATCGTTGTACATAAGCACTTCATAGTTGATGCTGTAGCCCCGGTAAATATTCTTAAGGTTTGGAATACTGACAGCCGCCACTATAATAAGTCCGGCAATCCCCCATACGGCACTTTTCCGTTCCAGCAGAATCAGACAGAATAAGTACCCGAACAGCGTGTAAGACAGATAGATAAACGGAAGCAGCACCCGCTGGGGAAGCTCCGGCACCACCACGAGGCAGGCCAGCGTCAGAATCGCTGATAAGAATATCATTCCCATCAAAATCTGGTTTCTGTCATACAGAATACGGATTACCTGCACCGCCGTCACAAGGAGATAGAGAAACAGGACCCATATCATCACCTGGGAATGACCGCCCGACCCCAGGACATGGCGGTTCAGCTTTAGAAACAGGTACACGGTGACCGCCGCTGAGAAGGCCAGATACCCGATATTCAAGACAGTATATTTCATACGCTTCCATATCATATAGGCTCCCAGGCACATCAGAGCCATCAACAGCACTGCCAGATAATTCTGGTTATCAGAAGAAAAAAACAGATTCATTAAATTTCTTAAGTTGGTCAGTACCTTCTGAATAAACGGCAGATTGGAAAACTCGCTGTTGTTGTCCATACGCATCTTAACCGCCGGTGATGTCAGGATCGGGAGCGCTCCGGCCACAGCCGCCGCCAGCGTTCCGAAATCGTAAGCGCGGACACGGTACTTCTTCAAAGTCTTCCAGGCAATCACCATACAGATATAACCGATCACAGCCACCAGCCACTCTTCCTGAGAAAACGCGGCAAAGAACGCCAGCACGATGCAGGCCGCCTTTTTCCAGGTCTTTGGTTCTTCCCCGATTGTCTCATAATAAAGAACTGCCAGGACCAGAAATGTGACTGCAGGTACTACATACAGAAAGCTGGCCGCATACCAGTACGTTCCCAGACGCTGAATCAGAATTCCAATGGTCCCGTAGAGCAGACAGATAAAAGCCGCCAGAAACACCGGGCGCCAGCCCGCAGGCTTACTATGGCGCATGACCACGTAATGGACCAGAAGCAGAATCGCCAGAACGCTGGTTGCCATAAAGGCCTGGACCGCAGCCAGTCCGCCAGTCATATTTAAAAAGCTGAACAGGAATAAGTAAAACAGCCTTCCATTCGAATAGAAGTAATGTTTCCCCATAAATGAAAGCAGCTGGGATAACGTATAGTTGGAACCAATCACATCCGGCACCGTATTCCCATAGCTGAGCGATAAGTATCCGAAGTCATCATAATACACGAATACTTTGCCGAACTGCATGATCAGAAACACGTAAAACGCCAGAAATACCAGTCCGATTCCTATTTTAACTTCTTTCTTCATTTCCAACTCCAACCTTTCCGCCTAATCCACATTCTTCTTTATATAACATTTGTCAAATTCTGTCAATGCCGCCCGACTGGTTTCCGTATATTCTCCGTCGATATCCACCCGCGCCAGCATATTCCCTTCCTCATAACAGATGGGAATCAGCTTGCCATATTCAATGAGCGTGCGAACAAGGCTGTAACACCGCTGCTCCTCCTCCATGTATCCGGCTTCTGTGTAAACATAATCCGTCTTCGCATAGTCCATAAACTCCACGAAATTATCCATGGTTTTCACCAGAACCACATTTCCCCAGGAACCGGTAATATCATCGTACGACTGGGCATTGCAGGGGAATCCCAGTACTCCGGGATGATCTCCCACCGCGATCAGACGGTTTTCAGGGTCTTCCGCCAGAATATCCCAGATCTGTCCGTTTCCTTTTTCAACCATTTCCTGGTGCTTCGCCTCCTGATGGTCGTAATACCCGTGATGCTTCCAGGATACCGGTGAAAATCCCACAACCCAGCTCCAGTTTGTCAGGGAGGACACCACAGCGCAGAAACACATCACAGGAACCAGGATACCGCATAGCCCGTTTCTAACCGCCTTGTCCGAGATCCGGACTACGAGCCGCATCACATAAAGCGCAGCCAGGACGTAAAGCAGCATAAAGTAATTCCCATCCACCTGAACCAGCATATAGAGACTGACTACGCAGACAATCAGAAAGGGAATAAATACCACGTTCAGCCAGGACGAAAGCAGCCTCTCCCTGTCATTTTCCACATTTTTTCTGTAAAACAAACTGAATATCCACAAAAGCAGCACAATAAAGAGCAGAAATCCACCCCAGGCAAGAATCACATGGTCCATATCCACGCCCAGAGGCCGGAGCAGGAAGCCGAATGCCCGCCTGATAAAATTCACAAGCTGTTCGCCAAAAGGCAGCTCCGCTCCGCTGTTAGGAATTTTATTGACATTGAAGGGATATTTCATCTCCAGCCCCAGCTTCGTAAGAATGGAGGAGAATACCGAGGTCACCGGCAGTCCTGTGATCATTACAGTTCTGGCCCAGATTCCTGCAAGTGCCAGAAGTGATAACAGAAAAAGCCCCAGCGCGCCCGTCTGTCCCGCATTCCCTTTTCCACCTGCCTGTCCCGCTTTTCCTTTCCCGCCTCCCGACGGAAGCAGGCGTTTCCACACCAGAAACAGCAGGCTCATACCAAGGATGGCTGTGGAAAATACGAGAGCCGTCGGCTTCAGTGTCCATGTCAGAAAGAAAGAGGCGAACCCGTATGCCAGATATCTCCACTCCCTTCTGCCCTCCTTCAAATACTTAAGAAGATAAAAAATCATGATTTCCTGGAAGAGAAGCGTAGCAATATCTGTCTTGGTGGTAATGGCCATATTCATGATTCCCGGCACACCGGCTAAAAGAGCAGCAAACATGATCGAGTGGCCTTTTCCCATATAGAAACGGGCAGCCTGGTAAGCCATAAAGATGACGCCCGCCGTCAGCCACAGATTAAAAGCAAGCAGGAAGCTGTATGAGGGCAGATTGGCAAGGGGAAGCGTCATCACTTCCCAGCCCTTTGAATACGTATAGACGATTCCGATCGTCCCCATATTTTCATAAATCCCATTCCCGTTATCAAGCACATACCGGGATCGGACGCCATACCAGAGACTGTCAAAATCGAGAGCAATATTCATACGCCCGGCCTGAATGCAGAACATGGTCACGATAAACGCAATACAGAGCGCCGTCAGCCAGGGACTGTTTTCCCTCTTTTGCCCGGCCTTCCGGCTGCTCCATGCCGACAAACCTCTATTTTCTTTCCCACGCCGCATACACAGCCGGAGAATCAGAAGGATACCGCTGGCTATGACAAAAATCTGTAAATCTCCGATAGCGCCGATTCCCACAGCCGACATCAGACAGAAGATCAGAATTACAAGAAGAGAGCCGCCCAGAAAATAAACAGCAGTTCCATCGGACTCCTTCAGCTTTAAAATATCTCTGCAAAAAAATTCTCCCAACAGAATCAGGTAGATCAGGTAGATGCCTGCCGTCACCACCGGAAGAAACACCATATGCCCCCAGAAAAAGACGGACAGAACTAAAATGGTCCCGGCCGCCTTTAAAATCCGGCTTCTTATGAGTCCATACAGGACAGTAAAAACACAGAAGAGAGCAATCACTTCTGCCATCATATTGTAATATTCTTTCTGCTGCCTGTGCCAGGACAGGATTCCTTTTACGAACACCTGGTCCGCGGAATATGCAATCGCGCCCAAAGCACATACCCACAGAAGCAAAACCAGCCCTCTGCTCTGCAAAGAGCCGCCTGACTTCCTTCCGCGGGGAGATTTATGAGTCCGTTCCATCCGTTTCACCACCTCAGTAACATGTTTATTTCCGGTCCCGAAAGACACCCCAGCCGTTGTCTTTTAATATGGTCAGCGCGTCCCGGATCTGGCCGCCGCTTTCCGGACGGGTTGTCCGGTATTCAAACTCCGCTCTCAATTCGTCATCCGTCATCTCTTCATAGTCCAGTGCCATCTGTGCCCGTTTTTCGAAGGTTTCTTTCCGATCCGGCGCCTTCTTCAGTTCATGGTACGTCGTATACACATTACCGGCCAGAAACAGCAGGCAGAAGACGACGGCCACAGCAGAGAACCGACGGTATTTTTCCCGCGCTTTTTTGTTCGTCACCATTTCATTGCGGCACAGTGCAAAGGTCAGGATAATGCCAAATATGCCTGCCTGAAACTGCAGGGCGTATCTGGAGCTGGCGCCATAGTCATCAACCAGAAAAATCCACCGTGACAGGAGTATCAGCACATGGTTCAGTCCCCCCGATACAATCAGTATAAGCGGCACCATTGACTTTTCATACAGACGGTACCGGAAATTCAAATACAGTGCATATAAGTAAGCCGCTATCACAAGAAGTCCCAGAACTGCAAACGGGACGATATTTCCCTTAAATGCGGCAATGGCCTCCTCGATTCCAACGACCATGGATGAAAAAGAAATCAGAATAAAACGGACAAAAAATCCCGGGGTCTGAGTAAGCTGAGTGAACAGCCCCACCTCGGCTGCAGCCGCATGGTCCTCCACCGTAAGCGAATTGCTCCATATGTAAAGCAGAAGCGCCGCTAATGTACACAGCGCATAGAGAAGGTAAGTCCTCTCAAACCGTTTCGTTTTTCTGTAATCCAGAATCGTCATAAATCCATAGGCCATCATGACTGCCACAGAATAGATGGCACAGTACGGACCGGCCGTCAGGATTGTGATGGCAAATGGAAGGATTGCCAGAAGCTTTCTGTCTCCCGGCCTTTCATCCCCCGTCCACAGCCTGTCCATGACGAGATAGTGGTAATAGAATCCGGCGAAGGCCAGAAAATGCGCCCAGCCGCTTCCATTGATCAGCATCTCCCATTTATTCAGACTGAACATCAGCACCATCAGGATGGCGAACCAGACGGTCCTTACCTTCCTTAACTGACAGTATTTCCCCAGAATAAAGCCTGACAGGCCCAGCGCCAGAACACCGAGCACCCGGTCAAACATGGTATTAAATCCGAAAAATTCCACATTGATGATGCGGGCCAGGTAATTTACCGGAATCCTTGTAAGTACGTCCGGCACAAAGAACTTTGCCGGATTCCACACATCCGGAAGATAACTGTTTACCAGCCTGATATAGTCTGAATAGATCACATCGGAAGCCGCAATGTGGATATACCACATACAGAACAGGATACCGGCCAGCGGAAGAATGGATAAATAGTATCTGCGTTTCATAGAGTTCCTTTCCAGTTATTAGTCTGCCGTAAAGTTCACAATCATGGAGAATCGCTTCTCCCCTCTTTGCTCTCCCGCATCCTTTAAATAGAAATTATTATCAAACCGGAGACTGGCGATCTGATTGGGTTCCGCCTCAAGCTCCAGCTTCATGGTATTCTGATTGATGACCAGATCCCTGACCGGCTCTCCATTCAGGGAAATCGTGGAGATCTCTGACCCCGTCAACGCTCCCGGGTAATAAATCTCTAATTTGATCACACCACTGGATCCCGTCATAATCCGAACCTCTGCACTCTCGTCCATCCAGCCGTCCCGGTAATATCCGTAGACCGCCTCACACTTTAAATTACGGACAAAATCAGTGACATCCTGAAATGCGTTATGAGCCGGATCTTCTTTAAGAACCAGCATATTATTGGTGATCAGGCCGATATCATGGATCGAATCGATGAAATAAACTTCCGTTCCCTCCGCCTTCCTGTCACGGTCAAACTCCTTGAAGAAGGTTCTGGCCGTAAAATCACTCATCTGATATGAATTCCCTATAATATAGATCTTTCTGCCGAAGATATCATCTCCATATTTCTCATACGTCTCTTCCGCCAGCGAATTATACCGCTGCTGGTCAGCCCAGAAATAAAGGTTGTGATACTGTCCCCGGTAATAATTCTCCACCGGAGCCATGATTATGATGTAGACCAGAAAGAGCCCGCCGCAGAGAACTGCACTCTGGCGTCCCGCCTTTTTGTCGGCTGCCTTTCGCACTTCCCGTTTGATATCAACGACTTTGCCGTGTTCCGGCTTTGCCGTAATCATCCCGTATAAACAGGCGGCCAGCAGATACGCGGCCGTCATGGATACATAGATCCATCTGGTCTCCACACGGATGGTAACGCTGGAAGCACCGATACAGAGGGCGATAAATACGAGAAACAGGCTGATATCGCGCAGAGCCTTCCGTCTGCCTTCCTTATCCCGGATCAACCGGATGACAGCCAGTATCACAAGCACCAGAAGTGCCAGATCTGCCGCTATGATCTGGACATGAATCCACGAAGGAGACTCTGCCCAGCTTGCGCCGCTTAAATGACCGGGTCCGGCATTCACGCCGAAGATATACAGAACCTGGTCAACCGCATAGCGCAGGGAAGTCATGATATTGAAGGTATCAGCGACATTCGTCCCCCCCGTGCCCGCCGGAGCCACACCACCGGTCGTCAGCACACGAATCGCCATAACCACTGCAAATACTCCGGCAGGAAGAAACCAGCCTGCCTTCTTTTTCCCTTTTTTATACAGAAGCGCCAGATATATAAGGGGAAGCAGTGCCAGATAACGCTCATGGATAAAACACACAGCAAAATAAAGCACACACGACCGGATCAGATACTTCCTGCCGTCCCCCTTCTCATCGACGTAACGAAGCAGACAGTAGAGTATCCCAAGCGCAGCCCACAGGGCCAGACTCTCCATCAGCCCGTACACCTGTCCGATCTGGTAGTAGGACATTCTGGATAAGAGATATAGGAAGCCGCATCCAAGCCCCATCAGATAACTTCTCGACAACCGTTTTCCAAACCGGTATACTGAATAGGCGATACAGCCGTTTAAGATAATATTAACGGGTACAAACCAGCCGATGTGATTTCCAATTACAGCCAGCTCCAGCCATGCGGCCAGATAATACAGGAATCGGAACCGCGTGCTCCCCAAGGGGAAAATAAACTGCCCGAAGGTCTGCTCCCCGTAACAGGACCAGAGATAGAGGTCATCCATATAAAGCCCCTTTATTTCAATTCCTCTGTTTATGAAGAAGGCAAATGCCATAAGCAGTCCTGCGGCAATGATCTCGTCCTTCCATTTACCGATTCCATCCATAAAGTGCTTTTCTGTCATAGCTGTCTCCAATCTGTCCCGTATTTAGAAAAAGCGTTCTTCCAGCATCAGGCACAGGGCGTGATAAACAGGAAGATGCAGCTCCTGAATCTTAAATGTCTCCGTCTCAGGCACGACAATCGCGGTATCTGCTTCTCTTTTAAGCGCTCCGCCGTCTTTTCCGGTCAGTCCAATGGTCTTCATGCCAAGAGCCTTCGCAACAGTCAGTGCATACATTACATTTTTTGCATTGCCTGAAGTAGAAATTCCCATCAGCACATCGCCCGGCTTTCCATATCCGTATGTCTGCTGGGCAAAGATCAGATCACCGTCCACGTCATTTAAATAAGCGGTGGAGAGGCCCGCATGACCGGTTAATGCGATGGCAGGAAGGCCGCCCTGCAATTTACCAGCCAGCTCTGTTCCCCGTACCGCATCGACGCTTTTTAAGCTTTCAGCAAAGGAATCCGGTACCGCTCTCCGCTTGACAAAGCCCTTCATCAGTTCACCGACAATGTGTTCCGAGTCGGCACAGCTTCCGCCGTTTCCGGCAATCAGCAGCTTTCCGCCCTGTGCATAGCAGCCCTCCAACAGTTTGTAGGCACTTAGCACATCGTCTTTTACCACATCAAGTACCGGATACCGCTCCACCAGTTCCTCTAAATACTTCATAGGTTCCATCTTATCGTTCCTCCTCATAATGAGCCGCTCTGTTCTCCGATGATCCATTCCGCTGCAGACAGCAGATCCGGAGAGTAATGTTCGAACGCCTTCTTCTGCTCTTCCTCAGTCATCTCCGCCGCAGTCTCCGCGCCATATCCGGTTCCCACGAGCACGGATTTTATCCCGTAATTATGGCCGGCTTCTACATCTAACAGCTTATCGCCGACCATATAAGAGTGTGTCTTATCCACCTGATAATACTGCTCCGCCATGAGAAACATTCCGGTCTCCGGCTTGCGGCAGTGACATGCAGTCTTATATTTTCCAATTCCGTGAACCGGGTGATGAGGGCAGTAGAAGAAGTGGTCGATGAAGGCGCCCTGCTCTTTTAGCCGTTCATTCATATACTCATGAAGCAGGATTACATCCTCTTCCTTATAATAGCCTCTTGCAACTCCGGCCTGATTCGTCACCACGACGACAGCGAATCCATTCTCCCGCAGGCGTCTGATCGCGTCTCCGACTCCGGGAAGAAACCTTAGATCTTCCGGCCTGTGCAAATACTCCACTTCTTCGTTAATGGTTCCATCCCGGTCTAAAAATATCACTCTGTCCATGCATCATCTTCCTGTAATCTGTATTATAATTTAAATGTGTAATCTCCGTTGGGCATATGGACTTTGACACTGTCGTAATTCCACCGTTCTTCATCCGTGACCCACGCCTGGGCACCCCGGAGTTCGAAATTCCAGTCCGTCAGCTGACCGCCCGCCGCCTCCAGCCTGGCTGCCACTTTATGGCGCACATTATAAGGACAGTATACCAGAAGATATCCACCGCCTCCGGCACCCAACAGCTTTCCTCCGAGAGCGCCGGCCCTCAGCGCCTCATCATAAAGCTCGTTAATCTGTGGTGTAGTAATCTTACTGCTCATACGCTTCTTGCTCTGCCAGCCATAATCCAGGAGTTTGCCAAAGCTGTATAAATTTCCCTTTAAGAGCTCGTCCTTTAAAGCATAAGCCAGGGCCTTTACCTCGCACATGGCATCAAACGCGTCCTTCTTTTCGTAGTTCTTTACCTGATCCTTGATAATATTGGCAGACACGTGAATATTCCCCGTATAACACAGCAGTAAATTATACTGCAGTTCATGGATAATTTCTTTCTTAATGCGCAGCGGATTAACCACCACGTTATTGCGTCCATGGAACTCGATGAAATTAAACCCGCCAAAAGTAGCCGCATACTGATCCTGATAGCCGCCGTCAATCTTTAGATCTTCCCGTTCCACCTGGTAGGCCAGATCAGCCAGGGCATACCCATCTAAGTAAACGCCTTTCCATTTTGCCATGGCGATTAAGAGCGCTACCATAACCGTGGAAGACGTTCCAAGCCCCGATCCCGGGGGCGCGTCACACTGCAGATAGACTTCGCACCCCTGTTTGATATCCATGGCCTTCAATGCGGCCGTTACGAGATCCAGGCGGCCATCATACACGTAGTTTTCCTTTGTATTGTATTTCACCGTCATATCAAAATCCAGGGAATGGACGATGATCTGGTCGTCATTTCTGGGAACGATGGAACAATACGCGTACTTATTGATCGTGCTTCCAATGATTGCACCGCCCTGTTCTACGCAGAACGGCGCCACATCTGTGCCTCCGCCCCCAAAACTGACCCGAAGCGGTGCTCTTCCTCTGATTATCATACAGTTACTGCCCCTTTCTCTACATCGTCAATGAAACGGTAATAGTCCTCCGGAACACCGATATCAATGAAATACCCGTCGTTCACGATTCCTCCCAGAGCTTTATCCCCGCTGGAAAGCCACTTCGGAATCATATCATGCTCCAGGGAAACCTTTCCCTCCGGGATCTCGTCCAGAAGGGCCCGTTTCATGTAATAAACCCCGCCGTTAATCGTCCCCGGACAGGCCTCTTCTGTCTTCTCATCAAACGCGGTCAGACGCTCTCCCTCCAGAACAGCCCGGCCATACCGCGACACATCAGGCACCTCCCGCAGCACAAGCGCCATATCCAGATTCTTTTCCCGGCTCATCTTCACCAGACGGCCGTATGGAATCTGGTAGAAGGTATCCGCATTCAATACAAAAAAGCGGTCGTCCGTCACCAGGCGTCCTGCATTCTTAATGGCGCCCGCGGTACCTAACAGAGTTTCCTCGTAAGCATAGGAAACTCTGATTCCCAGACGCGCCCCGTCACCAAAATATTCTTCCACCATAGAGCCTTTATATCCAACAGCAAATATAATCTCCGTGATTCCATGGTTTTTTAACTCCCGCACCACATACTCCATAAATGGCTTATCCCCGATTAACGCCATGGGCTTTGGACGGTCAGCCACCACGGAACGAAGTCTGGTTCCCAGCCCGCCTGCCAGTAATACTGCCTGCATCGTCTGTTTTCCTCCTGTTATTTAAAAATATGCATAATAATCCATTTTGCATCACATTATACCATAGATTGCGGGGAACAATCCACCATCTTAAGGATTTTGAAATAAAAATGTTGAAAAAACAGATGCGTGAGATCGGCCAGTCCCCGGAAGATTCCTCAGTCGAGCCGATGAACCTTATTTCTGAATTCCCTTGGCGTACAGCCCTTGTTGATCTTGAAAGTCCGGTTAAAAGTAGAGAGATTCGTATACCCCGTACGCATGGCAATTTCGGTTATTGATATGTTCGGGTCGGCAAGCAGTATCTCTGCTTTTTTGATTCTCTCAGTCGTGAGAAATTCTAAAAAAGTCATATTCACATACTTTTTAAACGTGTGCGCAAAGTGATATTTGGAGAACCCTACATGCTTTGCCACAGTCTCCAGTTCGAGAGGCTCAGTACAGTTTCTGGCGATAAAAAAACAGGCTTCCGCTATCAGCTCCGTCGTTTTTGCATTGCAGGGATCCGCAGCAGCCTCCTTCATCTCACTGAAACAGCGATTTCCCAAATGTATAAATATTGATAATAAATCCGTATATAAAATCACTTCTTTAAATGGAAGATCAGAATAAAATACATCTCTCATATGGATAAAAATATCCTTCATCAAAAGTATCTGTTCTTCTGATTCGCAGGCGCGCATGATCTGCATCTGCGTAAGTCTGTAAGACATGCAGCTGAATTCCTTCATATTCGTTATCAGTTCAAACGGAAACTGAACAATCAGCAGCTCTTTTTCACACCCCTTTGATTTGATGGAATGGAGAACCCCGGGATAGCAGACTGCCACATCAAGCTTTTCCATCTGGTAGGTATCATATCCGAGTCCCAGCTCAAAACTCCCGTCAAAGCTTATCATAATTTCGACAAACGTATGCCAATGCAGCGGAAAATCCGTTGGAATGCCGGCATAAGAAATATTAACCATAAGTCCGTGATTAAAGCTCAAATTCTCATAATATTCACTAAGAAGCATCTTCTTCTCCTTTGCATTATCATGTAATATTCACCACACCATACTCAAGCACAGCAATATATGACAGCACTTTGCGCAACATTTCAGTGGTTTCGCCCTGCAAAATACCGCATAATAAATAAAAAGAACAAGGGAACCGCACAATATTTACACTGTTTCAATGTTTCTATCCTTAATAGTAACATATCGCAGGGTATATTGTACACGAAAATGTTTACAGACAAAAAGGAGGACTATGATTATGGGGATTGTTGACGGAAAGACCATCTGTCAGGTGGCACTGGTAGTAAAAAACATTGAGGAAACTGCAAAGGCATATGCCGAACTCTTCGGCGTAGATGTTCCGGATGTATTTACGGTTCCGCCTGAGAGTGAGGCACACACAAAATTTAAAGGGCAGCCCACAAATACGAGAGCAAAACTGGCGGTATTTGATTTAGGACAGGTTGTACTGGAAATTACGGAACCAGACAGCGAGCCCAGCTCCTGGCGGGAATTCCTGGATAAAAATGGCGACGGCATCCATCACATCGCATTTATGACCAGAGACAGAGAACCGGTTGTCCAGTATTTTGAAGAGAACGGGATGCCGGTCCGCCACTATGGCGAATATACAGGCGGCAACTATACGGTATTTGACAGTAAAGAAAAATTCGGTACCTTTATCCAGGTGAAAGAAGACAAAAACTTATAAATCAGGGAGGAAAAATTATGAAGTTACGCAAAATCGCAGCCTTAGCACTCGCAGGAATAACAGCTGCAAACTTAGCGGCATGCAGTTCGGGTACAACACCGTCAGGCACAGAAGCAGCGAAAGCCACAGAAGCCGCAAAGACAGAAGCTGCCGCTGAAACAACGGCCAGCGAAAATTCGGCAGCCGGTACTTTTGCCGGAATCGAAAAAGAGGAGACGGACCTTACCGGTGAACTCGTCTACTGGTCAGCATTTACAGGCGGTTCCGGTGAATGGGATCAGAGCCGGGTTGACTTATTCAATGAAATGTACGCGGATAACGGTATCCATGTCACCCGCCAGCAGATTGAAGGCGCCGGTATCAAAAATGGGGCTCTCATGTCGGCAGTGGCCTCCGGGACCAACGCTCCTGACTTAATTATTTCCGACTCGCCGATCGATGTATACTCTTTTGCGGTTGAAGGCGCCTTTATGGCAGTAGATGACCTTCTCCCAAAAGTAGGCATTGATCCCGACAGTTTCTTTGATGGTCTTGATGACCTCATTAAGGTAGACGGAAAGACGTACCTGGTACCGCAGGATGCAAACGTGCATCTTCTGTATTATAACAAAAAACTGGCAAGAGAGGCTGGTCTTGATCCGGAAGCACCTCCGACAACGCTGGAAGAACTTGACGCCTGGGCTGATGCTCTCTCCATACCGGATGATAAAGGCGGATTCAAACAACTTGGTCTGATTCCATGGATTGGCGACGGCGGTGATACCAGTGGCGATGCTTTCCACATTCCGTTCGTATTCGGCACAAACGTATACGATCCTGCAACCAATAAGCTTAACCTTACAGAAGATAAGATGATTCAATACTTTGAATGGATAAAAGGATATTCCGAGAAATATGCACCCACGATTCAGGAATGGGGCACCTCGGCCGGAGGCGTATTCGATCCTTCGTGTCCTTTCTATACGGAAAAAGTAGCCATGTATTTCTGCGGCAACTGGATGGCCAATGCCATCAAACTGACAGTCGGTGATGCTATTGAGTGGGGCGTAACAGCGGTTCCTGCACCTGATTACGGTCGTGCAAAAGCAACCACCTTAGGCGCTAACCCGTTTGCAATCATCGAAGGTTCTGAGAATGCAGAACTTGCGGCATTCTTTATCAAATTCTGTATCAGCCCTGCGATTCAGGAAGACAACTTTGCACAGTGGAGATCCATTCCCTGTTCAGATGCTGCTTTTGACGGCGTCAGCCTCACAAAGAACGGCGATGCAATGTATGCTCTGGAGCGTGAGATCGCCAACAATCCGGAAAACGGAGTTCCTGCCATGTGTTCCGTTTCAACAGAACTTGCCGACCAGTTCCAGAAAGCGCGCCAGGAAATAGTATTTAACGGTGCTGACATTACTTCTACCCTGCAGGCACTTCAGGAGAGAATGCAAGCCACACTTGACAGTGCAAATTAACAGACGCGCAGATTGAACAGCTGCGCAGATGATAAGCGGCAGGCGGTGAATAACCGCCCTGCCGCAGAAGTAAGGAGTGTAAAAATGGAAAAAAAAACAGGTATTTCCGTTAAAACAAGAAAATACGACAGCATTGAATACTCTCCCGGCGTAATCGTAAGAAAAATTGTAATGTACGCGATACTGATCCTCATCTCAGTTGCTTTTATCGCTCCAATTGCCTTTATGTTCTTCGGCGCGTTCAAAACGACCATGGAACTGGCCAGAGTACCGTTTAAATGGCTTCCGGACAGTTTCAGCTTAGCCAATTTTAAAGCAGTTTTCGAAAAAATACCGTTTTTTTTGTATTTAAACAATACTTTAATCATTGTATTTTTTAATATGATCGGCTCTCTTATTTCTAACAGTCTGGTGGCCTACGGATTTTCCCGCATTAAGTGGCCCGGACGGGATAAGGTATTTATACTGGTCATTATCACCATGATTCTGCCTTTTCAGATCACCATGGTTCCCCTGTACCTCATGTTTAACAAGTGGGGCTGGATCGGTACGTTCTTACCGCTTACCGTCACCTGCTTTTTCGGCTCCCCATTCTATATTTTCCTGATCAGGCAGTTTTTAATCGGGATACCGAATGAACTGTCCGCATCCGCAAAAATAGACGGCGCCGGAGAATTCAGGATATTCTGGCAGCTTACCCTTCCACTTGCCAAGCCCGTACTCGCAACAGTTGCCGTTTTTGCATTTATGAAGAGCTGGAATGACTACATTGGTCCTCTGATCTTTCTCTCGGATCAAAAACTTTACACGCTGTCGCTTGCTGCTTCCATGTTAAAATCTAATCTTGATCCGCAGTGGACGGTACTTCTGGCGTTGGGATCCATGCTCGTTATGCCTGTGCTGATACTATTTTTTGTACTGCAGAAGTATTTTATTCAGGGCGTGACCATGTCCGGCATAAAAGGTTAAGGAGGGGCACATGGACTATAGAAAAAAAGACATTCGCAATGCATTACTTTTCATATCGCCATGGATTATCGGCTTTTTAGTATTTACACTTTATCCTATTTTGAGTTCGCTTTATTATTCATTTTGTGAATATAAAGTAATTAAAGCACCTGTTTTTATCGGTTTTAAGAATTATATTGATCTCTTTAAGGATAAGAGTTACTTAGCAGCACTTGGCAATACCGTTTATATGTTGATTTTCGGTGTTCCAGTTACCACAATTGTCGCAGTAGCGGTATCCATTCTTTTAAACAATAAACACCTGCATCACGCAGGAATTTTCAGAGTTGTATTCTTTATACCTACACTTGTCCCGACAATCGTAGCCTGTTTTTTATGGATATGGATGTTTCAGTCAGGTGGTATTGTTAACACAGTACTTGGATATTTCGGCATATCGGGACCGGCGTGGCTGTCAAACAGTACATGGGCGAAGCCGGCTTTTATCTTTTACATGATATGGACGATAGGAAATGCCGTCATCATTTATCTTGCGGGCTTACAGGATATTGATCCGAGTCTTTATGAAGCCGCTGAAATTGATGGGGCGGGTTTTATAAGCCAGACAATATCTGTCACCATACCGCTTTTGCGTTCCACGATTCTTTATAATACGGTGACATTGATCATAGGCGTGTTCCAGTGGTTTGCCGAACCACTCATCATCACAGAAGGCGGCCCCGGCAATGCAACGCTGTTCTACTCACTATATTTATATCAGAACGCCTTCCGCTTCTTTAAGATGGGCTATGCCTGTGCGATGGGCTGGATACTGCTTTTGATATCACTCGCAATTATTCTTGTACTGTTTAAAGTATTCAAATTTGGAGAATCAGATAACTGAAAGGCGGTGTAATATGGCAACAGGACTTATAACAGGAGCGGATATGGGATTAGGGTTTGAGCTTACAAAGCTGGGACTTTTAAGAGGCAATACCATGATCGCCATCGTGCTCCATGCATCCGGAGAAAACATAACCGGTCTAAAATCCCAATACGGCGAAAAGCTGACAATCATAGCTGCGGATATCACAGACGAGGCCGCGATCCGTGATGCTGCGGACAGAATTTCAGATAAATTCAAGCAGATTGATTTTATCGTAAATAATGCAGGTGTGCTGTTCGGTTCAAAATACGACAAAATTGATGAGATTGTTGACCTTGATGTTGCAAAATTCAGGAAAACTTTAGACGTCAATGTAACGGGCATGGCGATTGTTCTTAAGTATTTTATGCCTTACCTCTACAAGTCTTCCTGCCCGGTCATCATTAATATAACTTCCGAGGCTGCTTATCTTGGTTCCGGCGGTTATAACTATCTGTCGTATTCAGTCTCAAAATACGCGGCGAACATGTATACACAGAAAATCCGCAACTATCTGCATGATGAACGCCCCGAACTCGGTGTGAGAATCTTTATGATGCATCCGGGCAGAATGCAGACGGTTATGGGAGCGGAGAACGCACAGATCCCTTCATCAGAATCCGCAGAAGGCATCTATAAGGTGATAGAGGGGGAGACAGACCCGAAACTGGAAATACCGTTTATCAACTATAAAGGGGAAGCCATGCCGCACTGACCGCGGAAAAGGAAGATTATGAGAACTTATAAAATAGGCATCATCGGGTGCGGCAGCATAAGCAATACCTACATTCCCGATATACAGAACATTTATCACGATCTCGAAATACACGCAGTCGCGGACGCAGATCTTAATCGCGCCGGGGAAACTGCAAAGAGATTCGGTATTAAACATGCATACCGGACAGAAGAGCTGCTGGCCGATGACGAAATTGAGATAGCAGTCAATTTAACACCGCCGCGATTTCATCAGCAGATCAATCTCTCCGTACTTTCGGCAGGCAAACACTTATTTACGGAAAAGCCATTTGCCATGAACCTGCCCGAAGCCGATGAACTGATTACGCTTGCCGGCGAAAAGGGAGTGATGATAGGCAGCGCTCCGGATACGTTTCTGTCATCCGGTCTGCAGAGCATGAACAAATATATTCGCGACGGCATCATCGGAAAACCGCTTTATGTCACAGCCAATATGATGTCACACGGCGTGGAGATGTGGCATCCCTGCCCAGCCCCTTTCTATGAGGCAGGAGGAGGTCCGCTTTACGATATGGCGGGCTATTACCTTTCGGCCATCGTCTCTATGCTGGGCCCGGTTGACTCTGTATCGGGCTTCTGCGGCAAAGGGTTTGACAAACGTTTAATTCTCAATAAAGCACAGTTTGGAACGTATCTTGACGTCGAAATTCCAACGCACTACAGTGCGGTGCTGAATCTTAAATCAGGTGTTATAGTGAGTATGAACATGAGTTTCGATATCTGGCAGTCTGGTCTTCCGAAATTTGAAATCTATGGAACCGACGGCACAATAAGCTACCCAGATCCGAACTTCGGCGGAGGAGTCCCCTCCGTTTACCGCAAAGAACAGGTGCTCGACACGGTTTTTCAGGAAAACGAAGAATACCGGCAGCGTGAAGCAAAGATGTATGAGCTGCCTGAACTCTATCACAGAGTCAGCAATTATTCCCGTGGGCTCGGCGTACTCGACCTAGCATATGCGATTGAACATAAACGGCCAAACAGAGCCAGCGCGGAGCTGGCAAGACATATTACAGAAGTCATAGACGGAATCATAACTGCTGCAAGAGAGCACTGCGTCTGTAAGATGACTACCAGCTGTGAGATACCAAAACCGATAGAGCCCGGTCTTTTCGTGGGAGAGCTGTAGGAAAATTTTCAGACACCCTGGCACTTAAAAGGAATCAATGAAACATATTATAAAAATTAAAGGAGAACCAATCATGAGTGGAGTAGTAGGAACAAATTTAGTTGCACAGGTAGGATTTATTGTAAAGGATATTGAGGCTGCAAAAGAAAAATGGGCGCAGTTCTTAGGGGTAGAAGTACCTCCGACTCAGCCGGTTGGCGATTATGCCGTAACCGGGACAGTCTACAAAGGCCAGCCGGCTCCCGAAGCGAGCTGCCTCATGGCATTCTTCGATGTAGGACCGGGGCTCCAGCTTGAACTGATTCAGCCTAACGAAGCGCCGTCCACATGGAGAAATTATCTGAATGAAAAAGGAGAAGGCATCCATCACGTGGCTTTTCAGGTAAAGGACTCGAAAGAGGCAATCGCCCGGTGCGAGGCGTTCGGTTTAAGTCTGGAACAGCATGGCGTATACGGGGATGGATCCGGCGAATATAACTATATGAACGGCGAAAAAGACTTAAAGTGTATTGTGGAACTTCTCGAAAGCTATAAAAAGTAATCAGGGGGAGGCCGGATCAGATGATACGAATAGGCTTATCAGCAGCACTGGAACACGCCACACCTCTGGAATGGGCACAGAGAAATGCCTCCGCCGGCTGCAGGTGTGTAAATTTTCCAATCAATTACAGACAGGGGGAAGACCTCGTCCAAAGCTATGTAAAAGCCGCCAGAGATCACGATCTGCTGATTGCAGAAGTCGGGGTGTGGCGAAACCCGGTATCACCATTCGAAGACGTAAGAACGGATGCCATAGAATACGCTGTGGGACAGCTTCGGCTGGCCGATTCCATTGGTGCAAACTGTGCCGTCAACGTAGCGGGCTCAATGGGGGAACGCTGGGATGGGGCTTATAAAGATAATTTCACAAAAGAGACCTGGAAAAAAACAGTAAAAAGCATTCAGACCATCATCGACGAGGCGGCTCCGAAACACACTTACTATACCATAGAGCCGATGCCGTGGATGTACCCGATCAGTCCTGATGAGTATCTGCATCTCATTGAAGACGTCGGAAGAGACCGTTTTGCCGTTCATATGGATATCTTCAACTGGATCACCACGCCTTACCGGTACTTCTTCAACGAGGAATTCATGGAGGAAGTCTTTGAAAAACTTGGCCGTTACATAAAGAGCTGCCATATTAAGGACGTTCTGCTCGAACAGGATTTCACGATGATGTACCGGGAAGTGGAGTGCGGCGGCGGTATAATAAATCTGGAAAAATATGCAGAGCTTGCAGCCAGATACAATCCGGATATGCCCATGATTATAGAACATCTGCATTCTGAAAAAGAGTATCTGGAAAGCATTGAATACGTAAAAAGGAGGCTGAAGCTGTAAATGAGTAAGAAAAAAATCATCATAACCGGTACGGCAGGACTACTTGGTCCCCATGTTGCAAGACATTTTGCAGAGCATGGTTATCATGTCGTAGGGATCGACAGAGCTGTCCCAAAAGAATCGGCTGCACAGGAGAATCTGATTGTCGATCTGACAAATGCAGGTGAGGTGTATTCGGCTCTGTCCGGCGCCATGGGTGTCGTTCACCTCGCGGCAATCCCAAGACCCGGCATCTATACGAGTGAAGTTACCTTTGGGAATAATATTCTGGCCTCTTATCATATTCTGGAGGCAGCGGACAATTTAGGGATTAAAAAAGCCGTCATCGCATCAAGTGAAAGTGCGTACGGGTTCTGTTTCTCAAAAAATAATCTCCGCCCTCAGTATTTTCCCGTTGATGAAGAACATCCGGCGCTTGCTGAGGACTCCTATGGTATCGGAAAGATCGCGGCCGAAAAAGTGGCCGAAGGGATCCACAGACGAAACCATATGCAGATTATCACATTCCGTCTGGGTAACATCATCACCGAACCGATGTATGAAAACTTCAAAGACTGGATTCATGATCCCCATAAGAGGGTTCTGAATGTCTGGAATTATATAGACGCAAGAGATATCGCCTCCGCATGCCGCCTGGCTGTAGAAAGAGATGGTTTAGGCTGCGATATCATGAATCTGGCGGCGGATGACAACTGTATGGACATAAAGAGCCGTGATTTGATTCAGGAGGTATTCCCGGATATTACAGACATCAGAGGCGATCTGGCTGGTTACGAAACACTCTATTCCAACGCCAAAGCAAAAGCGCTTCTTGGCTGGCAGCCGGTACACCACTGGAGAGATTATGTATCATAATATTGCGAACTGCAGATAAAAGAATCAGGCCCCCTTTGCCGGGCGGGCCTGATTCAGCGTCTCCTCCATTTCAAGGAACTCCCTTAACTTCTATCGTTTCACGGTTTCCTTCGTAAAGTCTTCCTCAACCACACTCCACGCCGCATCCACGCTGTAATATCGGCGGATGTAATTCTGTGTTTTCCGGCTCAGCTCCCGGAGTGCCTCCGGATTCTGGTAGAGCCGAACCGTCTCTTCGGCAAACTCTTCCGGAGCGTCCTTAATGCACATCACCGATTCGGCTTCCGCGATCCCTTCCGCACCGATGGAGGTTGTCACGACAGGCGCACCGTTATACAGCGCCTCGATGACCTTGCCTTTGACTCCGGCGCCGTAGCGCAGGGGAACTACCACGATCCGGCAGGTACGATACAGCTCGGAGAGTTCTTCTTCAGAGACGAAGCCCTTCACGATGATACCGTTTCCCGGCTGCTCCAGGGCCTGAATCTCCTCAGTCACCTTCGATCCGACGATATAGAAGGGAACCTCCAGTTTTTCACGGATTTTAGGATATATCTCTCGCGCAAACCAGAGAACCGCATCCGCATTCGGCGGATGGGCAAAGCCGCCTACGAACAACAGACCTTCCCTCTTTTCAAAGTCGTTCGGAACCGACTCTAAGAATTTCTCGAATACATAGGCCACAATTGCCTTTACCCGGATTGTGGGATCGATCATATGGATCGCATCGCGCTCCACATAGGACGGATAATACGATACCGCCGCCTTCCGCATGATGCGGAATTCGATGGCTTTCCAGTATTCCGACGCATCCCGCTTCTTTTCGTCCCCAGTCAGCTGGTATTCACGGCCCTCTCTCAGGAAATGGAGATCATGACCATAGTAAATCATCTTGATATTGGTGTGTTCCTCTATAAAGTCCACGTATTTTTCCGCAATATGAGGTCTGTTTAAATAGGCGGCAGTGATGTCATCGCCATGCTCCTTCAGCCAGTCCCAGATTTTCACCTGATAGTCGCGGCCATACAGGATCTCGATTCCCATCTGCATCAGCGTCGTGGAATACGGCTCTTCATGAAGGAAATTATCCCCCAGGAACTTGACTACATACCCCTTTTCCAGGAACATCTTCAAGTACTGGAAGGTTGTTTTGGACCCGGCATCCCTGTCATACGTTGGGACATAGTGATCGATCACAAGAATAATATCCTTGCCCTGGCTCCGCTCACGCGCCCGAAATGGGTCGGGATTGCCATTATTCACACACTGCTTTTTGAACTCTTCCGCCCATTTTTCCTTCAGTTTCTCCGAATTCTCCACCTGATACCGCTTCAGGCCGCTTCCATTCACATCGGTTCCATT
The DNA here is from genome assembly GCF_024460495.1 of Hungatella sp. SL.1.14. Classification (NCBI taxonomy): domain Bacteria; kingdom Bacillati; phylum Bacillota; class Clostridia; order Lachnospirales; family Lachnospiraceae; genus Hungatella; species Hungatella sp. SL.1.14. The sequence continues at coordinate 175,008 of NZ_JANFYJ010000009.1, forward strand.
GGAAATACCCTCAAAATGGATTACCTTAGAGAGCGGCTGGTATACCACCCGGTAGCCGGCCTTTCTCACCTCGAAGGCCAGATCCGAGTCTTCGCAGTATGCCGGGGCAAACCGCTCATCGAAACCACCGATTTGCTTCCAGAGCGCATTCGACAGCAGGATCGCGGCGCCCGAGATATAGTCCACATCCTTCACATAGTTATATTCCGGTTTATCCGGATCGTCCAGCCGGCCATAGTTCCAGCCGGAGCCGTCGCTCCAGATGATACCGCCCGCTTCCTGAAGCCTGCCGTCAGGATAGACCAGTTTGGAGCCCACCATGCCGATGGACGGATCACGCTCAATCAAATCCACCAGACTCTTAAGCCAGCCCGGTGTCACCTGCGTATCGTTATTTAAGAACATCACATATTTGCCCCGGGCCGCCTTAGCCGCCTGGTTGCAGTTGCGTAAAAATCCCTGATTCGTCTCATTTCTGCAGATCGTCACGTGTTCCACGAATTTCGCCAGTTCCATGGTGGCATCGGTAGAAACGTCGTCCGCTATAATTACTTCATACGCAACATCCGTGGTATGTTCCAAAATGGAAGCCAGACAGACGTACGTGTAGTCGATCTGGTTGTAGACCGGAATGACGATGGAGACCATCGGCTCCTTCTCTTCCCGGAACTTAAGCTTTCCATGGATCCGGTAGCCCTCTCCAATCTTCATATCGCCCTCAATCAAGTTCCTGCCCTCCGGGGTCGTATATAAACGGAAGGAAGCAACCGGATGGCAAAACGTATTCTTCACGTATCCCAGGATCTTCCGCTTTCTGGTTCCCTTCGGGAACTTCTGATTAAATTTCTCTCCCAGCTTTCTTTTGACCTTGAAAATAATCGCTTCGTGGCGATTTAAAACTGCTATGGTCTGAGCCATGTTCTCGTTATCCTGGCGCAGATTGCCGATCATTACTTCCAGATTCGTCACGTGATTGTCCGTCAGGCGTTTCAGCTCAATCTGCTTGCGAATCGATAAATCTTTTTCTTCGATCTCCAGCTGAAGCTGCTTCACCCACTGGCGCTGTTTTTCAACCGCCCGTTTTACCTCATTCATATCCTCCGGAATGATATGGACGTCGTGCATATAATTCGTCAGATAAATTTTCTGGTTTTCTCCATGAACATACTCCTGAAAATGGTGTTCCATCTCTCCGAAAACCGGAATCATCTCCGGACGGATGCCGAAATTCACCATAAACTCAGGAAGCGTCGTCTCTCCCAAAAGGCTTCTGTACTGCTCGTAAAAATAGTACAGCATGCGGTAACGGATAAAGCGTACGGGAATCGGGAAGAAGAACACCCACTCGTAGTCGAGGCAGCACGGGCCGTACTCCGTCACCATGATATTCTCGAACAGGCAGTCCACGTTGGAAGCATCAAACGCCTCATCCGCCTCCAGTTCTCCGCTCTCATCCGCACACTGTCCAAACACGGCGATAAATTCATCCGTCCTCTTAAACGGTTTTAAATAACCTTCCCGAACCTCCAGAACCTGTTCCATGGCTTCTTTCAGTTCCGCCACCGGGATTCGTCCATCCATTATTTTGCGGCCCAGAATCTCAGCCATGGTTTCACCCTTCAGAAAGGCGAAACGCGCGGTCCTTCCATCTCCGCTAAGCGCCACTTCAGCTACTCCCAGCGGACTCTGGCTGGTCAGACGGTCGTATTTCTCTTTCATTGAACGAATATGAGCGACTGCCGGTTCGTTTAAAGCCGTCTTCTCTACATACTGCTTCCCGTCCTCTTCCACAATACAGGTACGTATCTGAAACTCTTCCCGGCGGGTCCTGTTGTATTTAATATACTTAGTCTTCTTCATAGCTGCTCCATATGGCTAAAAATGAATTTGCGAACGTTTCAAACACTCCGGCTTCACAGATTTCATCGTAAAATTTCCCCGGATCAAACCGGATATACTCCGGATAATCGTAAGCGAGGACCGCGTGAGCCAGTTCCCCTTTTACCGGCAGATGCTCATCCGAATAAATGGTTACCGGCAGACGGTAATCCGGCATGGGATAGTAATATGTGAGTGTTCCGGTTTTTCCGTCAGATGAACCACACAGAAGCTCTGTCAGCTCATTCTTAAGCAGACATGCCTCGTCCGGTTTTACGCCCGACTTATATTTAAGCCCCAAACGGTTGTCCACGGCTACGATCAGGGTTCCTCCCGGCTTCAGCAGCGATTTTGCCCTGTTAATCTGCGCTTCATACGGCATTTTTAAGGAACCTGCCATCACCACGTAATCAAAAAGACCGCCTTCATACGTGTCTAAGCTGCCCTTCACATAACAGATATTTCCACAGGCTTCATGGCGCAGGCGGTTTACCTCCAGGTCCTCGGAATCTTCGTCCAGAACGGTCACTTCCTTCACCCGCCTGCTGTAAAGGCCAGTCAGCGCGCCACAGCCGGAGCCGACCTCCAAAAGAGAGGCCCCCTCCTTGAACTCAAACCACTCCAGCACATTTTCCCGGGTAACCGACAGCGCAAGGAAATACTTGAGTTCCGGCTCTTCCTTCATTGCCAGCTTCGTATCGCCGTGATACTTTATCAGAAGATCTTTCACTTCGGAACTGATGTTCCCCATATCATTTTCCTCCTCGTTTCAGGGCCACCTTCACCTCGGACTCCATGTCGTAGACGCCCACCGTATTCTTATTGGAAATTACCGTAATGTTGGCAATATCATACAAACGGTGATATACCACATGTTCCCCGTTTTCAAATCCGGTACAGCTCATGGACAACAGATACTCGCCGCCCTGAAGCGTCATCTTCTGGCTGAATTCCACCTCATACTCATCGCCATTCTTCACCGGCTTCACATCCGCCGATTCATACATGGTATTGGTTCCCGTCAAATCGGCTCCCCGTTTATCCTTGATCGTATACGTAAAAATCGGTGTATCCAGACTGGTGTTGAAATGAATCCGCTCTTTAATGGTAAACATCTCGCCTTTTAAAAGCAGGTTCGTCAAGTTGCCCCGCTCATCAAACAGACCGAAATCCACGATCTCCGCCCGACCGTCTCCATACTCCGTCTTCGCGGGATTGATCGTCAGCTTTTCCTTCATGAGACCGCCGTGTGATTCCGTTTTTTGTCTCTGCCCGGCGGCCGCACTGTCTCCTGAGAAATCACTTAACTCATCAGAACGAAGTTCCACCAGTTCCTCCTCCAGCGCATCCATCTGATTAGCCAGAATTTTCTTATATAAATCAACCATCTTACCCGGCTCTCCCTGGGCGATGAAATTGCCTTTGTTAAGCACCACAACACGGTCGCAGTACTTGATAATGGCTCCCATATCGTGAGTCACCATCAAAATGGTGGTTCCATTCTTCCGTATCTCCTCCATGCGCCGATAACACTTGGCCTGGAAGAAGACATCGCCTACCGACAGCGCCTCGTCCACAATCAGGATCTCCGGTTCCACATTAATGGCAAGCGCAAAAGCCAGCCGCACAAACATACCGCTGGAATACGTTTTTACCGGCTGATAGACGAAGTCTCCGATATCAGCAAAATCCAGAATATCCTGAAGCTTCGCCTCCATCTCCTTTTTGGAAAATCCCATCATGGTGCCGTTCATAAAGATATTTTCTATACCAGTGTAATCCATGTTAAATCCGGCACCCAGCTCCAGTAAGGCGGAAATCACTCCGTCCACCTCCACCTCGCCGGTCGTCGGAGTCAGCACCCCGGTAATGATCTTTAAGATGGTAGATTTACCGGAACCGTTGGTCCCGATGATTCCCACCGTCTCGCCTTTATTTACATCAAAGGAAATCCCGTTTAACGCATAGAAATCCCTGTGATAATTTTTATGGGTAATACTCATCGCCTCTTTTAACCGGTCGATGGGCTTGTCGTATAGCCGGTAAATCTTTGTTACATCCTTTACCGAAATCGCACTATTCTTTGATTCCACCGCTCTTTTATCCTCCATTTCGGGCCTCTTACAGTACATCGGAAAAATGCGGCCGCAGCTTTTTAAATACCTTCAGTCCGATCAGCATCAGCACAATAGTCACCGCCCAGAAGTAGACTCCCAGGGTCGGACGCATCCAGAATCCGTCCCCGGTCAGCATGCTGTCGCGGTAACCGGCCACGATGTAGTAGAACGGATTGAATTTCAGTACCTTGTCCAGCCACTCCGGCGCACCCGGAAGCATTTCCGGCGCCCACATGATGGGAACCATCCACATACCAAACTGAAGGATAATCCCTACGATCTGCGCCATATCCTTGAAGAACACATTGATGGCGCTGGTAAAATACGTTAGCGCCAGAGAGAGCATGGAACAGGCAAACGTATAGTAAATAATCTGTATCCAGCTGATTTTCACCGGAATCCGGTAAGCCAGAAAGACGACGATCATGATAATGGCAAAAATCCCATGGACCATCATGCAGGACAGCATCTTAATCACCGGCAGAATCTCCACCCGGAAGACGACTTTCTTAACGAGATAGCTGTATTCCTGCAGACAGTTTGTCCCGGCGTTCATCACCTCGCTGAAGTAAAACCACGGCATGATACCGGGAAGCAGCCACAGAACGTATGGGTAGTCCACAGGAGGCACACTCTTAAATCCCAGCTGGAATACGCAGAAATAAACCAGTACCGTCGCAAGCGGCTGTAAGAACATCCACACGATACCGAAATAGGAACCCACAAACCGCTTTTTAAAGTCCGCCTTTGCCAGGTCCAGAATCAATTTTCTCTTGTGTACAATCTCTTTACATAAGGAAACCAGATAATTCATGGTCCGCTCCTCTCCGGTTAAAATTTAAATGTATCCCGAATTCCGCTCCACTTCTGGTCCTTGTCGGAAATGATCAACTCCATACCGTCCTCGATCGGCCAGTCGATACCGATCTCCGGATCGCTCCAAAGAATTCCGCCCTCGTCGCCCGGATGGTAGAAATCCGTACATTTGTAAGCAAACTCCGCCTCATCAGACAGCACCAGAAAGCCGTGGGCAAAGCCCTCCGGGATATAAAACTGCTTTTTATTTTCTGCCGTCAGCTCGACGCCAAACCACTTGCCGTACGTCTCAGAATCCGAACGAAGATCCACCGCCACGTCAAAGACACTTCCACGAACGACCCGCACCAGCTTGCCCTGCGGAAACTGCTTCTGAAAATGAAGGCCGCGAAGCACACCCTTCACAGACATGGACTGGTTGTCCTGCACAAATACCATATTAAGTCCTGCTTCCTTAAAATCATTCTGGTTATAAGTCTCCATAAAATAGCCTCTGGAATCCGGGAATACAGTCGGTTCAATCACATAGAGTCCTTTCATACCACACGGTGTTACTTTTATCTTTCCCATATTTTTATGCTCCTTACCTTCAATTTGTCATTTCTTGTCTTGTAGCATTCTATCACAACTCCGCTTAAATTTCCACTGGATGGCGGATTTTACCTGAGAATTCGTGTATCTCTTAATCTTGACAGATGAAATTTACTCTGCTACAATGTAAATACAAAAAGGTGCTGCCATTGCAAACGGTTCACCTTGGTTCATAGTTACTTTAACAAAAAGCAACCACAACTTTGGAGAGCGGCGGTTGCTTTTTAATTTCAGTCTTTTTTGTAGGCGAACCGATTACCGTTTTGGCAGCACCCGCCTATATATTATCATATGTCCTCACTTTTTTACAATCATTTAATGTAAATCATATTCCATACACTTATCATGATAAAAAAAGTCTTCAGCTTCAGACGAATCGCTTCCCTCATGTTTCCTACACTCTGCTTCAAAAATCAAATTTTCTTTCTAAATTCTTGACACCGCCATTCTACTCTGTTACAATGTAAGCATAAAAAGGTGCTACCATAGCAAACGGTTCACCTTGGTTTATAGTTACTTTAACAAAAAGCAACCACAACTTTGGAGAGACGCGGTTGCTTTTTGATTTCAGTCTTTTTTGCTGGTATGTCTAATACTTATAACTGTCACTATAATACTAATGACCGTTACAACAATGCCTAACATCATTTCTCTTTTTACCATTATTTAATGTAAATTGTATTCTATACACTTATCATGATAAAGTAAGTCTTCAGTTCCAGGCAAACTGCTTCCCTTATGTTTCCTACAATCTGCCCCAAAAGCCAAATTTTCTTTCTAAATTCTTGACATCGTCAATCTACTCTGTTACAATGTAAATACAAAAAGGTGCTGCCATTGCAAACGGTTCACCTTTGTCAATAGTTACCTTCAAAAAAGCAACTACTACTTTGGCAAGCAGCGCGGTTGCTTTTTTGATGTCAATTTATCCTGTCTTTTTTGTCAGTATGCCTGATACTTATAACCGTCACTATGATACTAATAACCGTTACAATGATACCGACAATTCCAACAACAATGCCTAACATCATTTCTTCCTTTCGTTTTTATTTTCCACATATGTATCACCTCCGGAAATACGGGAAGTTCTCAAAATGTACTCATTTTGGCGAAAGGCGAACCGCTTACCGTTTTGGCAGCACCCATCTTTATAATACCATATACCTTGCTCTTTTACAATTATTAATTGTATATTTCACTTATTTTCGCAATATATTTTCCTGGCCTCTTCTCCAATACTCCCGATTCATCGTAATTTTCATAATCATCCAAATCGGAAGCTTCCGATACCGCTTCCCCAAAAGATACCCCAGATACTTAAATCCGCTTTTTACAATCACTCCGGGAATCAGCCACGGTTTTTTCTGTTCCATAAGCCATCTGCACGTCTTTTTCACCAGCCGGATTCCCTCGCTCTCCGAGCGGATTCCCTCGAATACCTCCGGGTGATCCGCCTGGGAAACCGCCAGATCGAAATTACGCTTTAACTGAGCGATACAGCCATAATTATGAGAGTGGATCACCTGGGCCTTTGCGGCATAGACAATGGCCTGGCCCCGATCCAGGACCGCATTGCCGGCATATATCATATCTTCGTTAAAAATTGTACGGCTAATAAATCCGCCGGCTTCCAGAAAAAGTTTCCGGTCATAGGCGCAGCAGACATTGGAGGCAAAGAACGTCTTGATTCCCAGTTCTTTTAAATCGCCCTTCGTCTTGATACGGCTCTGGTCTGGATAATTGAAAGATCTGGTGTATTTTTCCGCTAATGCGCAGTCACTGTTTGGCAGCTGTCTCGCATAGGCCACCGCCGCCGGTTCCCCAGCCGGCCCGCTTAAACTCAAGCCCTTTACCAGCTCCCCGATTAACTCTCTATCTGCAGGAACCGCGTCATCCGTCATAAATACCATGATATCAGCCTCGGAAAAGGACGCCCCTTTGTTTCTCGTTCCCCCATGATCAAATTCACTCTTTTTCACATGGTGAACTTCCAGATTCGGGACAGCCTCGTAAGCCTCATTTTTCCAGAAAGACTGTTCCGTATTCATAATAATAATGCGCCGGATCGGATAACTCTGCTTTCCCAGCCGCTCCAAAAGCGTTTCAAATACAGCATCCGGCTTATAAACCGGAATAATTACATCCACTGTGCGTTTTATTTCCATCGTTTCTGCAGTCATAGTTCAGCCTTTCTACGGTATATCAGTTATTCTATCTTTATTTCCCATAATTATCTGATACAGGTCATGGAACAGATTCTCACAAGCGCGTAAATACTGACGAAACACTCCAGATAATAGGTTCCCCGTGAATAATCCCGTTTCACTGTCAGATTATCCCCATAGAGCATCAGCAGGACAAGCGGAAGAATCGGCAGGAAATACCTCCCCTGAATCCCTGCGATATAGGTAAAGCCTTTAGGCGTCCAGCCCAAAAGCATGGATGTCAGCACCAGAACTATACTTAAGAAGGCCAAAACCGCAATCCAGACTTTATGACCAGTTTTCATGGGAGTGTGCTCTCCAGCCTTCCGCACAGAGCTCACGATCAAAATTCCCCACAGCAGATACAGGCAGAAATACGGCACCGTCAGATTCGGGTCAAGATTCCCCAGATAACCGCCCAGCATAGTGGCCTGATAGTAATCGAACTGTGTCACCAGTGTCTCGTAGTAAATCAGGAACGCCTGGTACGGCTGCTTTAAGATATCCTGAATCGTATAACCGGCCGCACCGCCTTCCCAGCTGATTATATTCTCCGTATCCTGAATCCAGGCAGACAGAACCACGTTATTAATTAAGAAAATAGCCAGCGCCATTACCGCAATCACCGCAGCTACCGATATCCAGTACTGTTTCTTTGTGCCGAATTTCGACGCAGGAATCAGAAGACAGATACCGGCCAGCGGCAGATACACGATTTTACACGGCTCTAAAAGAACCAGAAGAAGTCCCAGAACCACCGTGTCCCGGATTCCGATCTGCTTCTTCTCATAGGCCAGATAAAAACACCAGGCAAAAAACAGAAACGACAGGCCGATGAGCGCTGCATCGTATGACAGAGAAGCGGCCAGGTGAAGCGTCATGGGCAGAAGACTTACGGCCTGAAACAATTCTTTCTTAAACGGCATGATGCGAACCGCCAGCCATGCCATTCCGGCAAATGCCAGAAGATTGAACAGACGTCCCATATAGATGAGCGGAATATATCCCAGGTGCAGCACTCTTGCCAGGGAAATCCCCAGTGCCTGAGGTAAGTAGACGACCGGCGTCGTGTTCACCGGCGCCTCGAAACGGACCGTGGTACCGCCCCCTGTGTTCTTTGTAAACAGTTCCCTAAGCATCAGCGCATAAGAATCTCTTCCCACACTGGAATACGGTTCCTCCCTGCCATCCTGCTCCCGCACCAGAACATTGCCGCCCCGGGCGATATATTCCTTCTCCTGATCCGACGCCGATAAAAGGAACGACTCATCCGCCACCGCTTCCTTTCCCATAATCTGGTTTGACAGCCGGTAAGCGCTGACGAAATGACGCGGTTCATCCGGAGCTGAAAACGGCGGCAGAATCATCATGTAAAAGAATCCCAGGCAGATTATGGTAACCGGAAACAGCCAGCCTGGTTTCTTCCCGTATACCCACAGGATACCGGCAAGAACAGCCAGAAACAGGATCCCAAGCCGCAAAATCCAGATATAAAACAGGCGCACAGACTCATAATCCGGAGAGGGAATGGCGTCAATCACACTGTGATACGGCTTTACAAAGACTACAATAAGAAAAAGGATCGTGGCTGCCGCCATCCACAGGCCGCTCTGTCCCGCGATCTCTTTTGCAGTTTGGAGACTTATTTTCTTTTTATTTTTAACAGTATCTGCTTTCATCACGTGCCTCTTCCTCCCTGTCAGCCGCCCTCTTTCTGTCTGCTTCTTCCTTTCTGTCGAGAGCCAGCTGCTGGATCAGCTCCGTCACCCTGCTTTCCAGCTGGGAAATCTTAAGAGACAGGAAGAACACCTTCACCAGCAGGATAAAGATCACAAACATAAAGATGAAATTGGATGTGGAATACGTTCCGACAAAATCAGACAGAATGTCAGCCAATCCCGGGAAAATGCTGAATACCACCATCATCAGGGCGAACATCACCCAAAATATGGAATCCTCAATCTTCACCTTAGACTGCCGGATCTTTTTCAGCACAAAGAATGTCAGCAGTATGGAAACTACAATCAGTACACACCGAAGTATAACGGTCATCGCACGTTCTCCCTTCTCTTATCTTCTGCCGCGTTTCCGAAAATTCTGTACAAGCAGGATGGAAAACATCATTTTCCCCATGTACCGGGCGGCGCTCACAGGCTTTAAGTAACTCTCACCGAGAATTCTCTCATCCATCGTCACCTGGATCTCTGCGACCCGTGCGCCCTGTTTTAACAGATAGGAAATCGTATCCGGTTCCGGGCCATAGTTTAAGCCTTCTGCAAACTCCCGGATCATGCGCTCATTAAACATGCGCATCCCGGAGGTGGGATCGGAGACGGAGACGCCGGTTGTCAGACGAATCGCCCCTGAGAGCAGTCTGCTTCCCAGCATGCGCATGGAATTCGGCTTCTTCTCCGTGACGAAACGGGAACCAATCACGATGTCGTATCCCTCATCCATTTTTTCCCGCATTGCTCCAATGTATTCCGGCCGATGCTGCCCGTCGCCGTCAAACTGGATCGCGTAACGGTATCCTCTGCGGTATGCGTATTTCAGTCCTGTCTGAAACGCCCCTGCCAGCCCTAAATTGACAGGCAGATCGATCAGCTGAAATCCGCGGCTCCGGCAGATCGCCGCAGTCTCATCCGCAGAGCCGTCATTGACGATCACATAATCGTATATGGGATATTCCTCCTGCAGTCTCGTCACAACCCGCTCGATATTGAGGGCCTCATTATATGCAGGTATAATCACCAGCACCTTGTCCATGGCTAACGTCCTCCCTGTTGTTTCTTCGTCCTGTAAAATACGTAGAATGCCTGTCCCATAAAGCACATCATAAGCACCAGCATTTCCAGCATATAGGACAATGCCCCACCGTTGATCCCTCCGGTCTTCACAAGCAGAAACGAAAGAATCGCGGACAGAATGCACACGGGAACGTATCCGAAGAAGATCCTGCGCTGGCATTTCATTATAACAAGCACATAATAAAACAGATTCATGACTGCAAAGAATCCGCCGCCGAGAATAATGTACAGAAGTCCGGACTTATAAGGCGCCAGCTTCACATTAGAGATTGCCCCCAGCACCGGCACACCGATCGCCCATGCACCGGCCAGCGCAATAATCGTTAATATTAGTATAATGGCCATCAGTTTCTTTAAATCCCGGGTAAACTCATCAAACTTCTTTCCCTCCCACTGATAGGACATCTTCGTCAAAAACGGCCGTATCACAAAATTGGCCGCCAGATTGATGACAGAGGTGGGCATAAAGACTGCCACAAAGATGGCGGTATCCGTTGCAGTCATCTGCGCATCCACCGCATATTTAGCCATAGCAAAGATCAGACCATCGAGGAAGACTGACAGAAACAGAAGGAACGATTCCCGGACCAGAGCCATGGATTTCCCCGCTGCACGCGAAATGTCCACTCCGGGCACCAGCTTCATGAGATTCCAGTCAAACAGCAGAATTCCGGCTGCCTGGGCCAGCACCGCAATTACACAGGAAAATACCAGCTCCCGCGTCAAAAAGAGCGTGCCCAGAAACAGGATGACCGACAGAATCGTCCGGTAAGCCATTGCTTTTCCGGTCAGATACAGGCGTCCGGCCCGTTGAAATTCAGATTCATAGACATCAGCGAAGCCGTCCAGCACCTTATAAACCACCATCAGAAAAACAACCAGTGTCTTCTGACGCGAATACCCGTTCGGAACGAAGTAAGTATTAACAAAAATATAAGAAATACCGAACAGAACAGCCGCCATACACGTATAGAGCCTGACCCTCCGGTACTCTCCGAAGGTATACGCCTGATTCACATCGGTGCTCTGAAGCGGCCGCATACCAAAATAAGCCACCAGAAACATCTGCTGACCAAATGTGCTGAACGCAAATCCGAAGATACCGCCCTGCTCCGGACCGATTAAGTGATTAACCAGAGCAGTCAGAATCATGCTGGAGCCGGCATAAATCAGGCTTCCGATCATGTTCCAGGCAATATTCTGCCGGTCGATTGCGGCAGTTCCTGTGCTTAGACTGCCGAACATCCTTTGTCTGAGCCATTTCATGTCTTCTTCATTCCTCTGTCTGTGACCGTCTCTTCCGACAGTACTGTACCGTCTCCCAGGTCGAGAATATAAGGATAATGAGTCTTCCTTTTCTCTATCGGAGGCATCTGCATATAATCCCCGTACATATAAGTCAGAATATCATGCTCTGTTCTCGGAAATACCAGCTTGAATCCCTCAAAATCCAGCTTCAGTCCCGGTGAAAACGCCGCCTTTTCCACCACGTTCCAGAATGGATTCGTATCCGGATAAAAGGCCATACGCTTCGTATTCTTCCCCTCATAACGGCGGCAGATCTTTTCACAGCGGGAAGCCAGTCCCCGCTTGGAGATGCAAAGCCCCTTAAGCGCGTGATGCACCGCGATGCAGACAGCCGTGATCAGCTTCGCCTTCCATCCCGTCTGAGCCAGATAAGGCCGGGGAATCGACCGCAGTATTAAAAGTTTACTGAAAAACCAGGCCTCCCATGCCTGAAGCTTCATGAGAAACCCGGAATCCGGTATATCATCATATACGTACATATCTAAAAAAACACCGAGAGGGCTGTCCACATCCCTCATGGGAGAATCCACGAATCTGGTGCCGCGGCGGCAGATCCTCGTCGTCATCAGCGGATAATTCTCACTGGTCCGCCAGTTTAAGACGTAATACTTATCACCGAGCTTTTCTTCCACCAGCTTCAAAAGGCACTCAAAATCCTTCCTTGGCATGGCAACGTCAATGTCATCATCCCAGGGAATAAATCCCTTATGCCGAATCGCTCCGATCGCTGTCCCCGCCATACCAAAACAGAGAAGCCCGTGGCTGTCACACAGCTCCATGACATCCTTAAGTATCTCCAATTCCATCTGTTGTACACGGGAAAGGATCTCCGGTTCATAAAAACCTGCCATCCGTCTGCCTCCAATTTCTAACAATGTTCCGTTTTATTCTACAATATTGGAGGGGAAAAGTAAACGGAGATTTTAAAATAGCCTGTGAATTGGAACCTCGGACCTCCTTACGTTTCACTCATCAAATGGCATAACTGGCACGCCGACGGAGCCGACGCACATCCGCCAAGAGCCGTCTCCCGCAGCTCGGAAGGCAGTTTCTTTCCCACAGAATACATGGTAGCCAGCATCTCATCAAACGGAATCAGCTGCCTGATCCCGCTCAGGGAAATCTCTGCGGCAATCAGGGCATTGGCTGCCCCGGAAGCATTGCGGTTCTGGCAGGGATATTCTACCAGGCCGCCTACGGGATCACAGACCAGTCCAAGCATATTCATAAGGACCGTGGAGGCGGCATAGAGGCACTGCTCCGGAGTTCCCTCCATCAGTTCTACTGCAGCTGATGCTGCCATGGCGGAAGCGATTCCGACTTCGGCCTGGCAGCCGCCTACTGCTCCGGCCACCGTAGCGTTGCGCATAGCCAGATAGCCAATCGCACCGGCGTTGTAAAGCGCGTCGATCAGTCTGTCGTCAGCCAGCCCATACTCTTCCTGGAGCGCCAGCAAAAGCCCCGGGACAATCCCCGAAGAGCCGGCTGTAGGAGCCGCTACGATCAGTCCCATGGAGGAATTCACCTCCAGAACGGCCATGGCGTAAGTGATTGCACGGCTCATGACAGTGCCGCAGACAGCCTTTCCATTTTCTCTGCGGGCAGACAGCTTCCTGGCCTCCCCGCCGATCAGGCCGCCCATGGATTTCCCCGGTTTTTCAATCGGCTCGTATGCGGAAGAACGCATAATTTCCAGCACGCGCCGCATACGATCATCCGCCTCTTCGGCTGTCGTCTCTCCCTGATCACATTCTCTCTCCCGCATAACAGCTGATATCGGGCACTGGTTCTCGCTGCATAATTCCAGAAGCTCTCTGGCATTTTTAAAATCCATCATTTCTCTTCTCCTCATTCGTACCGCCCGGTGCCTTCCGGCATCAGTACACGGGCGGCCCTGTTACTTACGACTGTACGATCATTACATCATGTACATGTATGTTTTCTCTCAGTGTTTCAGTTATATTCCCGGGCAGGCGGTTATCAGATTCAACAATGGTATAAGCGGTATGCCCCTTTGCTTCACGAAAAATTCTCATAAAAGCAATGTTGACGCTGCAGTCACTTAACACCTTCGTGATATGGGCAGCCACACCGGGCTTGTCCTGGTGCACGACGATAACCGCACTGTATTCCCCGGTGAAATCCACCTTCACCTGGTTGATTCGCACGATTCGGACTTTTCCGCCTCCCAGAGATTCCCCCCGCACGGTCATGACCTGTCCGGCCTCATTTTCCATCCTGATATCGACGGTATTCGGATAAATATCCGTATCCGTCTCATTCACGATAAAATGATACTCAAGGCCGCGCTCTTCTGCAATCCGGAAGGAATCCCGGATTCTTGTGTCATCTGTGGAAAATCCCATGATTCCCCCTAAAAGCGCACGATCCGTACCGTGTCCCCGGTACGTTTTTGCAAAGGAACCATAGAGCGTAAATTCCACTTTTTTAAGCGGCCCGTTTATCATCTTCTGAGCCAGATACGCGATAACAGCTGTCCCAGCCGTGTGGGAACTGGAGGGGCCGATCATATTGGGCCCTAATACATCAAAAACACTGATAAATGACATGATAACCTCCCTGCACCGTTTCCTGTTTTTATCATTTCACGGTTGACATCTTTATGGTCTCATTATATCATGGCATTATGTATGAATCCAATTCATATATTTTATGTACTTATTGAATAATTTTCATCAATTTTTTCCCTTTTGAAAGGAGGACAGGAAGCAAATGGAACTTCGGCAGTTAAGCACATTGATCCGGGCAGCCCAGCTTCAGAGTTTCTCAAAGGCTGCAGAGAGCCTTGGTTATTCACAGTCCGCCGTTACCGTCCAGATTCGGCTTCTGGAAGAGGAACTGGGGACCAGGCTCTTTGACCGGATTGGACGAAAGGTAACGCTTACGCCCCAGGGCAGCCGTTTCCTCACGAGTGCATATGATATCCTATATGAGGTCAACCGGGCAAAGCTGTCTGTCAGCGGCGGAGCGGAGCTTGAGAATCCACTTCACGTGGGTACGATCGAATCGCTGTGTTTCTCAAAATTCCCCTCCATTCTCCGCTATTTCAGAGAGAATCATCCAAAAGTAGCGGTGCAGATCACCACGGCGCCGCCGGAAGAACTGATCGAAATGATGGAACGCAATCAGCTGGATCTGATCTATATTCTGGACGAGCCGCGCTTTAACAGCAACTGGTATAAGGTCATGGAACAGAAGGAAGAGATCGTTTTCCTCTCCTCCCCTTCCTTCCCGCTGGCAGACAAAAAGAAAGTCCGGCTGGAGGAGCTGCTGGGGGAGCCATTCTTCCTGACGGAAAAAAATGCCAATTACAGAAAGGCCTTCGACCGTTATCTCGCCTCTAAGAACATCCTGCTTACCCCATTTCTGGAGATCAGCAATACAGAGTTTATCCTCAAAATGATCGAAGAAAACAAGGGCCTTTCCTTTCTCCCCAGATTTGCCGTCGAGGAAAGCGCCGAAAGCGGGCACATCCGTGTTCTTGATGTCATAGATTTTCACGCTTCCATGTACCGCCAGATTTTTTATCACAAAGATAAATGGAAAACCAGGGAAATGGATGAGTTCATACGGCTGGCCTCCCTGGAATAGAAGTTCGTGATTATACAAAAACAGTGATGCCTCTGTTCACAACAGATTCATCACTGTTCCTTTATCTTACCGGTTTACAGGCCGTATCCCGGTCCTATCTCCTGTTTTGCTGCCTCTTCGGCTGCTCTCGCGGCTTCCTCTGCTGCTCTCTGTTCGGCTGCAGCCTGCTCTTCCGCCTGGCGGCGCGCTGCTTCTTCCTGCTGTTCTGCAGCTGCCTGATTCTTAACATCTTCACTTACCAGCGGATCCGTCGGGTCCCATGTCTGTTCAACCGGAATCGGAGTTATGGTTGGTTTATAATATGGTCCCACATTTACCGGATCTTCGAATATCTCAATCGTAGTACCGATCGGGCAGTTATCATACACCCACTTTGCATTCTGTGCGGTCAGACGGATACAGCCAAGGGAACGCACCACGCCCAGCCCGTTATAGCCCACCGACTGCATCGTATAGATATCGGGTTTGTCGTAACAGATCGAATGGATCAGAAATCCCTGTCCAGCCGTAATTCTGGTAGCATACTGCGTGTACGTATCGTTTACCATCAGACGCCACCGGTACTTTTCCGGTGTGTGGAAGGTTCCTAAGGGAGTATCGTCACCGACGGAACAGAGCATCGATTTAACCGGAATAATATATCCGTTGTCGCCATCCTTGGCGTATGGAACCAGTGTATTTAACTGCTTGTTGATCTTAATCACGTAAGAACTCTGAATCCCGATAATCGGATCCAGATCCTGAACCAGCTTTCCCTGTTCATCAAAATAGAATTTCAATCCATCTATGTACTGCCAGCCGGTCAGGAAAGAATTATCTCTGACATAGTAACGTACGCCGTCGTGATCGACCCAGCCCGTATAGATACCGCCCGGAACATCTGTGTAGCGTGTCACGCCGTTGTCATCATAAAATCCAAATGGGAAGTTCGTTCTGACAGCCGGGGTACCGTCGCTCTCATTGTGATTCACTTCCGTTAAATAAGCTTCCAGACTCGTTAAGGGCGCTCCTTCCCCTACGGTTCCAGCCGGACTTCCCGTCTTTGCCAGTCCAAGCTTTTCCCTGCCTGATACAGTTGCACGGTACCAGACGTCCAGCACCTGTCCGGCATATCCGCCAAGCTTCATCTGTACAGCTTCAATCTGATTACCGGTATTCTCTCCGCCTGCCACAGCGCCGTCAGAAACCCAGCCCTGCCAGCCGCCGTCGTGTAAGTATACGCGGTAGGAAATAGTACCATCCACACCGGTAAGCCATACCTTTAAGCCTTCCACCGGCGATGCCGAATCTGATGCCGGCTGCCTGTCCATGGCCTCATTCTTCCACTGACCATTGGTAAACACCTGATATACAACATGGGGAGACGGTGGATTCTGTATCTCATCGTCGGCAAAAGCCGTCATGCATCCCAACACCATGAAAGCGGCAAGCGCTGCGACAGCCGCCGCCTTTTTCAATGCCTGTAACATATCCTTATCCTCCTGATACATCCGTTTTTTCCCGAAAGAAACGGGCATTCCATACTCTAAAAAGCAGATAATCTCATTATACTATAGCGTTTTTTAAAAGTAAAGCATCGGAGAAAATCGTAATTTTATAAGAAAATTGTAAGAATTCTTAATAATTCCAGCAATTCCATAATCCTCCATTGGTGGTGTGCCATACGTTTCTGCATTGTAATCGTCCCCCTCCTGTGATAAAATAGTTCTGAATCTCAAAGCGTCCGTAAACGGACACAGATTGGAGGAACGTGATGCAGGCAATTATCCTGGCCGCAGGTATGGGAAAAAGACTGAAGGAATATACCGCGGAAAATACGAAGTGTATGGTAAAGGTAAACGGGACTACCTTAATTGAACGCGCGCTGCGCATTCTCGATAAAAAGCAGCTTTCCAGAATTATCATTGTGGTTGGATATGAAGGCAGGAAGCTTATGGACTATATCACCACACTGGGCATTCAGACTCCAGTCTGCTTTGTCAACAATGAGGTTTACGACAAGACAAACAACATCTATTCCCTGGCACTGGCAAAAGAATCCCTGATATCGGAAGACACGCTGCTCTTTGAATCTGACATCATTTTTGAGGAAGCTCTGGTGGATATCCTGATCGAAGATCCCAGAGAGACGCTGGCCCTGGTGGATAAGTTTGCAAGCTGGATGGACGGAACCTGCATGGTGTTAGATGACGACGACTCCATCAAAGATTTCATCCCAGGCAAATATTTAAAATTTGAAGACAAAGGCGGCTACTATAAGACTGTAAACATCTATAAATTCAGTCAGCATTTTTCCGCAAACACATATGTTCCCTTCCTCGAAGCGTATGCGAAGGCCATGGGCAACAACGAATACTATGAATCCGTAATCAAGCTCATCGCACTGCTTGAGACAAAGGAGATCAAAGCCAAGAGGCTGAGCGGACAAGTCTGGTACGAGATCGATGACATTCAGGATCTGGATATTGCGGAGAGCCTCTTCGCCGATACCATAGAGAAGCGCTATGACGCGATTGCTTCCCGTTACGGCGGTCACTGGCGTTATCCGAAGCTGCTGGACTTCTGCTATCTCGTCAATCCCTATTTTCCGCCTCAGAAGATGCTTGACGAGATGAAATCCAATTTTGAGATTCTGATCTCGGAATACCCCTCCGGCATGCGGATCAACAGTCTGCTGGCCTCCAGAAATTTTGGCGTGCGGCAGGAGCACATCGTGATTGGAAATGGCGCCGCGGAGCTGATTAAGGTACTTATGGAACACACAGAAGGGCCTACAGGCTTTATCCGTCCTACCTTCGAGGAATATCCCAACCGCTATGACAGCGCATTATCGGTTGTCTTTACACCGGATAATGAAGATTTTTCCTATACGGCTGAAGATTTAATTGAATACTTTGGAAGCCCGGACCATGTGGTCAGAACACTTGTTCTCATTAACCCCGATAATCCAAGCGGCAATTACATTGACAGCGAAGGACTTAAAAAACTGATTGACTGGGGCAGGAAGAATTCCATTCGCCTCATAATTGATGAAAGCTTCTCTGATTTTGCGGAGCTGCCGGGAGATACAGAGGCCCTGGATCTTTCCCTGATCAATGAGGAGGTGCTGCACTCTTACAGCGGACTCTTCGTTGTAAAAAGCATCTCCAAATCCTATGGAGTTCCCGGAATCCGGCTGGGTGTTCTGGCAAGTTCCGACGAGGCCATGATTACCCTGTTAAAGAGAGAAGCGCCGATCTGGAACATCAACTCCTTCGGCGAATTCTTTATGCAGAACAGCGAAAAATACAAAAAGGATTATCGTGAATCCTTAAAGAAGCTGGCCGCAGACAGAAGGCAACTGGTCAAAGAGTTAGACTCTGTGCCATATCTCCGGCCGATTCCCTCCCAGGCAAACTATGTAATGTGTGAGGTCACGGAAGGCCGCACCAGCCGGGAGATTGCCTGCGAACTGTTAAAGCATGATATTTTCATCAAGGACCTCACATCAAAACTGCATAATGGAAGGCAGTATGTAAGAATTGCAGTCAGAAATGCAGAAGATAATTGCAGACTCATTGCGGCGCTTAAGGCGATAGCCTGCAGCGACGAGAGTTTATAAACAGAGATGGGATATACAAAAGGATCAGCAAATATATTTGCCGATCCTTTTGTAGTAAGGGAATGCGAAGTACTGCATTGATAAAAGGGCTGTTAATTTCTCTTTTATATTCCCAGCACTTCCCCGGCCTTTTTCATCGCCGATTCAATCACCTTATCCATATCGTAATACTTATATTCACCGAGCCTGCCACCGAAGATTACGTTTTTCTCACCATCCGCAAGAGCTGCATATTTCTGGAACAGCGCCTGGTTTTTCTCATCATTGACCGGATAGTACGGCTCCATTCCCTCGCTCCATGTCACCGGATATTCCCGGGTAATTACAGACTTCGGCTGCGTGCCGAACTCGAAATGCTTGTGCTCGATAACTCTCGTATATGGAGTTTCTCTGTCCGTGTAGTTTACCACGGCAACTCCCTGGTAATTATCCGTATCCACCGTCTCTGTCTCAAAACGCAGACTTCTGTACTCCAGCTTCCCATAGCAGTATCCAAAGTAAGCATCAATCGTACCTGTATAGACCACCGTCTCTCCCAGGCTGTCATAATGCTCTTTATGCTCTAAATAATCCACACCATTCTTAATATCGCAGCCCTCGAACAGCTTTTCCATGATCACATTATAACCGCCAATCGGGATACCCTGATAGAGATCATTAAAATAGTTGTTGTCATACGTAAAGCGCACCGGGATCCGTTTAATGATAAAGGCCGGGAGATCTTTACAGTCACGTCCCCACTGTTTCTCCGTATACCCCTTAATCAGTTTCTGATACAGATCCATGCCCACCAGACTGATGGCCTGCTCCTCCAGATTCTTCGGTTCGCCCTTTACAGACGCCTTCTGCTCCTCGATCTTCTTTTTCGCCTCCTCCGGTGTGGAGACGCCCCACATCCTGCTGAAGGTGTTCATATTAAATGGCATATTATACATTTCACCCTTATAATTAGCCACCGGGCTGTTGGTATAACGGTTAAACTCTGCCAGCTCGTTCACAAATTTCCAGACTTCCCGGTTGCTGGTGTGGAAAATATGAGCGCCATAGCAATGAACGTGAATGCCTTCCACATCCTCACAGTAAATATTGCCGCCGATATGATCCCTTTTTTCCACAACCAGACACTTTTTTCCCTTTTTCCCTGCAAGGTATGCGAATACTCCGGAATAAAGCCCGCTTCCTACCAGGACATAATCATACTTTTTCATGGTTCCTGTTCTCCTGTTCTGTAATCATCTGCCCTCCATTGTACTATATCCGTTCGGAAATGTAAATAACGGCAGCGTGGACACAAATGCTGTTACTGTGGAATTGTAACAGTCCAGACGGCTCATCTTCTTGACCGGAAAAGCCAGCCAGGAAAGCGATTTTCAAACACGCTCTGGTATCAGCAGACTTACGCATGCCTGATATCTGTAAAATCCGATATCTCTCTGCTAATCGTGCACAGATCCTCTACTGTCATATCATGAATATCTTCATGACCGGTAATCCGCGCATAGGTTCGCAGTTCTTCAAAGGTGCATGTAAGAAAGTTTCCTACCCTCGCGGCGGCGGCGCTTCCATTTAACCGTTTTCTCAGTTCAGGATTCTGAGTGGCCGCTCCTACCGGGCAGTTTCCGCTTCCACAGATCCGATACTGCTGACATGCTGCCGCGATCAGACCCGCGGACGCTATCGCCACGGCATCCGCGCCCATGGCAATGGCCTTTGCAAAATCGGAGGAGACACGAAGGCCGCCTGTAATTACCAGATCGATATCAGCACCGGCCTCATCCAGATATTTTCTCGCCCGGGAAAGCGCAAATACAGTAGGAACGCTGGTAGAATCCCGTACCAGCTTCGGGCTGGCTCCTGTGGCGCCTCCTCTGCCGTCTATCGTAATAAAATCAGGCTCTGCAAACACGCAGAACTCCAAATCCTTTTCGATTTTTCCCGCCGCGATCTTGATTCCGACCGGGCGTCCATCAGATGCAAGACGCAGCTGGGTTACAAGATCCCTCAAATCCTCTTTACTGCGTATATCTTCAAATTTGGAAGGGCTGATTACATCCTGTCCAAGCGGTTTATTACGGATCGCTGCGATCTCCGGAGTTACCTTTTCTCCCGGGAGATGGCCGCCCATCCCCGGCTTCGTTCCCTGGCCGATCTTAATCTCAATCGCATCAGCTTCCTGCAGGTTCTCAGGCGTCACACTGTATTTATTGGGAACATACTCAAATATATACCGGTATGCCGCTGCCTTCTCCTCCGGCAGAATTCCGCCTTCGCCGCTGCACATGGCTGTCCTGGCCATGGCACTTCCCTCTGCCAGCGCCACCTTCATCTCCTTCGACATCGCTCCAAAGGACATGTGGGATATGTAGACCGGCCCGTCCAGTACCATGGGCTTTTTTGCGTGTTTGCCAATCACCGTGGTGATGTTTACCGGGTCATGCTCCATAAGAGGCGGCGGATTCAGCTGCGCACCGAGAATCAGAATCTCATCCCAGTTTGGCATGGCCATCTTCGTGCCCATGGCGTCGATGATGGTCTTCCCGCTCACCGCCATCTCATGGATCTCCTTCATATAACGGCAGGAACTGTCCTGTCTTGCATATTTGGGATCATATTCCAGACCTCCTGGTCCATCTTCATCGACGTTAAGGGATTCGACAGATGCGGACGCCTCTTTCGTAAGTACAGCTTCCTCTTCTGCTTCCTTTAACGGAACAAACACGGTGGCCGGCTGTCTGCACACCGGGCACTGTTTCAGATTTTCCAAAGGCATTCCTTCTTTTTCCTCATCATAAACAAATCCACACACACCACACTGAAATCTCGCCATGTTTCGTCTCCTCTCTCTCACCGCTTTTCTTCTGCGGGCTTTTTTATAGTCCCAGTTTACCACCATTTTTGTGCAACAACAATACCAATTTTCTCATTTTTTAATAATAGATTGTGAATTTTTTATTTTAATTGACAATCAATTTATTACGTGGTATGCTGTTTTCATAAGTTAATAATAATTACTATTATTTAATTGTGTAATGGAAACAGATGGAAGAAAGAGAGGTAAGAACAGTGAGTACATATGTAATTACCGGCGGAACAACCGGAATCGGAGCAGCAGTACGAAAGACATTACTGGATCAGGGCCATGAGGTATTTAACATCGATTATAAGGGCGGAGACTACCTGGCTGATTTATCGACGAAAGAAGGACGCCAGGGAGCCATCGAAGCAGTTTTTGAGAAATATCCTGACGGCATTGATGTTCTGATCTGCAATGCGGGTGTCGGTCCCACCGCACCACCCAAGATGATATTTGCCTTAAACTTTTTCGCCAGCATTCAGTTAGCGGAAGGGTTAAGACCATTACTAAAGAAGAAACGCGGGAACTGTGTCATCACCTCCTCCAACTCCATCACCAACATGACGGTACGTATGGACTGGGTTGATATGCTCTCCAACGTCATGGACGAAGACAGAATCCTGGAACTGGCGGAAGATATCCCCAGAAATCAGACCCCTTCCTGCTACAGTTCCTCCAAACATGCACTTGCCCGCTGGGTACGCCGGATATCTCCTTCCTGGGCCGTAGACGGACTGAGAATCAACTCCGTGGCCCCCGGCAACACGACCACACCGATGACACAGGGTATGACAGACGCCCAGATGGAAGCCGCCTTATTAATTCCGATACCGACGCGTTACGGGCGCAGGGAATTCTTAGACGCCCAGGAGATCGCCAATGGAATCGTATTCCTGGCTTCACCGCTGGCAAGCGGAATCAACGGAGTCATACTGTTCGTTGACGGCGGCATTGACGCCCTTCTTCGTTCAGAGCAGATTTAGATAAGGAGGAAAATGTGATGACAATATTAGAGCAGTATATTGAATGCATGAAAAAGGGCGACGAAGCAGCACTGGCCGATTTATTTAATGAATACGGTGTCCTTCACGATTCGTCCGTCATAAAGGCTGGTATGGACACTATTCATCTGGAAGGAAAGATGGCTGTGGAAATGATGTTCCACCACAAATTCGGGTTCAACGGCGGGCCATTTCCGATTCACAGTGTCAAATACGTGGGAGACAATACCGTCTGGTACTTTATCACATACCACGACCACGTTGTACCGGTTACCGCATTCTTATCCGAAACGGACGAGAACGGTAAGATAAAGCGGCTGAATATCTATCCGCTGTAAATCAGCAGATTCCTGCCTCAGGAATGGCTGTTCCTGTATAAAAATCTGATATACCAATCGAGTAGGAGGGAGTGATTAACTCCCGTCCTCTCACACCACCGTGCATACCGTTCGGTACACGGCGGTTTCAACGGTTGACGTGCACGGACTGATAGGCTGTGGCTAAATCATAATAGCCTCTG
>NZ_JANFYJ010000090.1:0-756 GCF_024460495.1 Hungatella sp. SL.1.14
TTCATCTTCTGCTCAGACGCCGGTCTTGCTTCAGAGAATAACCGTTTATTCAACCATACAGGAAAAAGAGGGTTCATTGTCACTCAGTCTATAAAAAAACTTGCAGCTGAATACAGAGAGGCAGCGCTTAACAGAACAGGATTCCGGAGATTATCGGATGGAAAGCCGGCGGACCTGGAGCAGTTAAACGAAGCTGATTCTCAGGAACTGTTTTATAAAGAGGAGCCTTACAGTTCAAAGAAGCTGGAGCAACGCCTTATTATCACCTACTCCCCTAAATATGCTGCCTATCAAAAAGACCTGCGGGAAAAGCAAGTACAGCGGGCAATGGATATGCTTAAAGATGGAAAACATAAGAAAACCAGAAAAAATCCAAACGATCCGGCTAGATTTATAGACAAAGAAGCTGTTACAAAAGATGGTGAGACTGCAGATATCTTATACTATCTGGACGAAGCAAAGATTGCAGAGGAAGCAAGGTATGACGGGCTTTATGCCGTCTGTACAGACCTGTTTGATGACCAGCCAGGAGACATTCTTAAGGTGAGTGAAGGCCGGTGGCAGATAGAAGCCTGCTTTCGGATTATGAAGACTGACTTTCTGGCAAGACCTGTATATGTCCAAAGAGAGGACCGGATCAAAGCCCATTTCCTAATCTGCTTCATATCGCTGCTGGTCTACCGTCTGTTAGAAAAGAAACTGGAAAAGAAATATACCTGCAGCGAGATTCTGGAAACGCTCAGAAAATTTCAATTT
>NZ_JANFYJ010000091.1:0-755 GCF_024460495.1 Hungatella sp. SL.1.14
TGGAGCCATTGTTGGGATACCACCCTTGCGGTATTGGGTTTCTAACCTGCGGCCATGACCTGGCCGGGGGACAATGTCAGGTGGGGAGTTTGACTGGGGCGGTCGCCTCCGAAAGGGTATCGGAGGCGCTCAAAGGTTCCCTCAGAATGGACGGAAACCATTCGAAGAGTGCAAAGGCATAAGGGAGCTTGACTGCGACACCGACGGGTGGAGCAGGTACGAAAGTAGGACTTAGTGATCCGGTGGTATAAAGTGGGATTGCCATCGCTCAACGGATAAAAGCTACCCTGGGGATAACAGGCTTATCACTCCCAAGAGTTCACATCGACGGAGTGGTTTGGCACCTCGATGTCGGCTCATCGCATCCTGGGGCTGAAGTAGGTCCCAAGGGTTGGGCTGTTCGCCCATTAAAGCGGTACGCGAGCTGGGTTCAGAACGTCGTGAGACAGTTCGGTCCCTATCCGGCGTGGGCGTAGGATATTTGAGAGGAGCTGTCCTTAGTACGAGAGGACCGGGATGGACTGACCTCTGGTGTACCGGTTGGGTATCAAACCCATGGCCGGGTAGCCAAGTCGGGAAGGGATAAACGCTGAAGGCATCTAAGCGTGAAGCCCCCCTCAAGATGAGATATCCCATCGCAAGAGTAAGACCCCTTGAAGACGACGAGGTAGATAGGGCAGAGGTGGAAGTGCGGTAACGTATGGAGCTGACTGTCACTAATAGGTCGAGGGCTTAACCAAGTTGGTTTAGGAAAA
>NZ_JANFYJ010000092.1:0-743 GCF_024460495.1 Hungatella sp. SL.1.14
CACAGGGCAATCTTGAGGTGCAGTGGGTGGAATAGCAAACAACAGAATAATGATGCGACTGAAGCTCTGGGAGGAATCCCGGGGCTTTTCTATTGCAAGATGCAGAAAGGAATTAATATGAAACTAAGACTTGTCAAACAGGGAGATTTTTTAGGAACGAAATGCGATTTTTATGTAAATGAGATTGGCGATATTTTTATGAGCAGAACACAGATTGGATATGCGTTAAAATATAAGCAGCCGCAGAATGCGGTTCTAATTGTTCATAAGCGCCACAAAGAGAGATTGGATAAATTTTCTGTGGAAGTATCGGGGTGTCAATTTGTCACCCCGATTTATAAAAATGAAAACACCGATAAAGTATTCATGTATAAAGAACGCGGAATATATGAAATATGTCGTTACTCAAATCAGCCAATAGCAGACGATTTCAACGACTGGGTTTACGATACGATCCTGTCCATCAAAAAGAACGGCTACTACATCGCCACTGAAAAAGATGCAAAGTGGCTGGGAATCCGTCAGGAGACTAAAGAAGTACGCAAGGCTGAGACAGATCAGATTAAGCTCTTTGTAGAGTACGCAAGGGCACAGGGGAGCCAGCACGCAGATCGGTATTATGTGTCACTGACCAAGCTCATAAACCGCAGATTAGGCATAGAGAACGGCGGGAGGGACAAGGCAGACCAGAGGACGCTGATGCACTTAAAATCGCTGGAAACGGTGGTGGAGCTGCATCTGGC
>NZ_JANFYJ010000093.1:0-694 GCF_024460495.1 Hungatella sp. SL.1.14
ATTACTCATCTAAGATTCATAGCGTTGAATCTCTGGTCTTAGGTTTGTTATCGCTGTACGTTACAGCAACAACGAGTTTATAATTTTCGGTTATATCTGTTACGATATAACACCTCGGATGTCTTGATTTACTCTTTCTCGGGATTAAACTCCCTTAAAAGAATCTATCTAGATATATTCAATATGTGGTTTTCAAGGTACATGCAGACTGAAGTTTATCAGTCATTAGCAGACTCGATCGACTCGAATCCACTAATCACTGGTAAAAACCAGTTATATGGAACAGCACTGCCCTGCTGAATCAGGTTAACACATTCTTTAACACAGGCTTCGCCTTTATCTCCACCCATTGGAACGTGTCCGTTCTATATAAAACACTCTTTCGAGTGAGTTTTTTTATGTAATCTGGCACCCACCTGCTCTCCCATGCCGTCTCCAGCATAGTACCATCGGCCGCTTAAGTCTTAACCATCGTGTTCGGGATGGGTACGGGTGTTTCCCCTAAGCGCATCGGCACCAGAATCTTTTCGTCTTTGAAACACAAGACTCAACAGTATCTAAAACCCCTACTTCTTCTTCCTTAGAAAGGAGGTGATCCAGCCGCACCTTCCGATACGGCTACCTTGTTACGACTTCACCCCAGTTATCAGTCCCGCCTTCGGCAGCTCCCTCCTTGCGGTTGGGTCACTGACTT
>NZ_JANFYJ010000094.1:0-685 GCF_024460495.1 Hungatella sp. SL.1.14
ATCTCATAGTTGCTCTTATAATCCTTTGCCTTCTCGTCTGCTGCATCAGTTCCGGCCGCCACCACACGGTACGAAGACACGGTATTCGCTGTCCTTCCTGCCTCTGTTATGCTTCCGCTTACATAGACCTGCAGCTCCTGGCCTGGCGCTGTATCCCCTTTGGTTACTTCAAACGCCGGATTTGTCAGCGGTGTCCCGTCGTAATCCTTTTCCTTCTTAAGGGTCTTGAATTCCAGTCCGCGTTTTTTTATCTCGACTGTCGCTTCCGCTGTATCTGTATCCGCATAGTTCGGGTTTTTCGCCTTGACATAGACCGTATAGCTCCCGGCCTCTGTAAATAACGGCGCTGTCTCGCTGAATTCTTTATTGTCTGTTGAATACCACAGGGTCGATCCCTCTTTCAGCGCTTCCGCTCTCTTTAATCCATGACCGGTCCCGTCATACGTTACCGTCTGCCCTTCTGCACTTACTCCATTGTCACCTGCAGCCACAATTGTCAGCATTCCCGGTACGATTTCCACCGTATAGTTCGGGTTTTTCGTATACTCTGCCGTCAGCCTGATCTCGTCTCCAACGTTGTTCTTATTCTCGTCTCCGGCTGCCCTTACATAGCTTACCTTTCCAAGGTCGCCTTCCTTTACCACTGCTCCGCTGCTTACCAGGTCATCATAGTTTCCTGTAAACT
>NZ_JANFYJ010000095.1:0-662 GCF_024460495.1 Hungatella sp. SL.1.14
GAAACATTTATACCGCGCTTCCAGGCTGATTTCTACGGCAGGATTAACCGCAAACGTCCCGTCAGCGCCGGCCACAGCCTCCGAGATATAACCGGTGTTTAGATATGCCTTCCCTGTCTCCTGACGCGGAAGGAAGTACTGTGTCGGCTGCACATCTGTATAATCTCTGGCTGTCATGGCGTAAGATTGTTTGGCCTTCTTATCCAGAACCGCTCCGGCATGGCTGAAATACACCTCATTGTCAGATGCTGCCTCCATGTCCGGTACAAAACTTGATTTCATAAAGATATTTCCGCTCCGGTCCTGATAGAGGATACAGCGCCCGGCATTAGCAATTAATTGCAGCGCTTCCTTATGGGATACCACCGGCATCGGATTGCATACCGACACGTCCTTTAAATAGTTGTCCAGCCAATATGTCCGGCTGTCCACGCCGGCGTCCTTCAGCACATCAACGGCCAGATCATACAGGCTGATTCCTTCCGACCGATACTCTCCCTTATAATAGGTTCCGTCCATGCTTTCAAAGCGGTCCGTTGCAGTAAAGCTCATTTCTTCATCATCTGCTGACCATTCCCTGAGATACACCGTTGCACCCGGCAGCCACTCCACCGTCCCGTTATCCAGTTCCTGGCCGTACAGAACCTTGACCTCCTGCCCGG
>NZ_JANFYJ010000096.1:0-645 GCF_024460495.1 Hungatella sp. SL.1.14
ATACGTTGGGAACCCGCTGAACTGAAACATCTAAGTAGGCGGAGGAAAAGAAAGAAAACTCGATTTCCAGAGTAGCGGCGAGCGAAATGGAAGGAGCCTAAACCTGGGTGCGTGCACCCAGGGGTTACGGACTGCAATAAGTGACTCGTATGGTAACAGAACGGTCCTGGAAAGACCGGCCACAGAGGGTGAAAGCCCCGTATGTGAAACCAGAAGAGAGCGAGCATGTTCCAAAGTACCACGAGACACGAGAAACCTTGTGGGAAGTCGGGGGGACCACCCCCCAAGGCTAAATACTCCTTAGTGACCGATAGCGCATAGTACTGTGAAGGAAAGGTGAAAAGAACCCCGGGAGGGGAGTGAAAAAGAACCTGAAACCCTGTGTTTACAAACTGTGGAACCACATTTTAGGTGGAACCGCGTACTTTTTGTAGAACGGTCCGGCGAGTTGCCGGGACTGGCAAGGTTAAGCACTCAAGGTGTGGAGCCGAAGGGAAACCAAGTCTTAATAGGGCGTTGAGTCAGTTCAGGCAGACCCGAAACCGGGTGATCTACCCATGTCCAGGTTGAAGTTTCCGTAAAAGGAAATGGAGGACCGAACGCACATCCGTTGAAAAGGGTGGCGATGAGGTGTGGGTAGGGGAG
>NZ_JANFYJ010000097.1:0-626 GCF_024460495.1 Hungatella sp. SL.1.14
GATTTAGCAAAAGCAGTCTACTCAAGTAATCTTATGGCTCCTAGTGATGGCCCTGTTTTTCTCCGCTGGGATGTTGATACGTTAAATACACCCTTCAAAGCAGGACTTACATATAATACTGCTGGATTTGCCTTTGTGTATGGCGATTATTCTAACTATCAAACGGTAGTGGCCTTTGTTCAAGGACAAAGTTACTTTTTTATTCATAGTGTTGATAGCGGAAATGTTCATGGATGGAAGAAATTCCCTGCTAATTGATCATTTAATTTGTTGAATATGAAAAGCTTGCAATTATATTTCTTGTGTTTTCTCCATATGTAGTTGCTTTGATTTTTCCTTCAAAAAGTATTATTCCGACAGGGTGGTTTATCGCACCGGGCTCTTCACCTATGCCTGATGCGCCTGTTGGATATATAGGAAGGAACCCATCAGGTAAAATACCGATATCAACATAAGTGTTTGTATTAATTACACTATTATCAGCTTTTCTTATTGCCAGATTGATAACACATATCCCTGAAGATTTATCTTTTATGATCCGGGTGGCCCATGTTCCATAGATGGCATAACCAGGGTTTAATGTAATATCTTTGACAATTAATCCAGTTATGCTGGCTAAATCACTA
>NZ_JANFYJ010000098.1:0-606 GCF_024460495.1 Hungatella sp. SL.1.14
CTGCACGCATGTAGTCTCCGACCCAGTCCGCCAGATCAGCCGCATGAACGACATCGGACACCAGCGGGTTCTCCCACTGTTCCAATCTCCCGGTTGGATTCAACCGCCGGCTGACTCTGGCCTGTGTAACGATATATTCCCGGCCTGTTATCAATACTTCACATGCCCCTGTAACGCCTGTCAGTTCTACGGTAGCATAATAATTGCTGCTGTCCACAATCACCGCCGTCTGGCCTGCCTGAGGCTCTGTAATCGTACAAGACAGGTCATAAGACGGGGCTGAAAAATAGATCGTATACCGGTTATCCGCGGCGCTCACGGTAACGGTCTCTTTCGCCAGTTCCTTCGCCTCAACTCCCTGGCTGTAGAAGGTCCGGACCACCTGCAGTTCCCCGACTTTGGGAAGCTGTGTCCCCTTTGGCGTCTTCGTAAGTTCGTGGCCGTATTCCAGCATATAATCCGTACTGTCCCCGAAAATAATGTTATTCAGTATCACCCGGTTATACGGACAGCCTTTCGTGAATTCCAGAACCAGCCGGTCAAACTCCGGAAACTCGTGACTGATAACTGTCATGGCTGTCAGCCCGGATACCATATAATCTTCCC
>NZ_JANFYJ010000099.1:0-599 GCF_024460495.1 Hungatella sp. SL.1.14
TCACTGGACCATTGCAGCCCTGTTCCTTCATTCCCTTCAAACAGGCCAGAACCCCATAAACAAGAAGGCACTGTTCGTCTTTGATATTTTTAATTTCCCGATCCTGCTGTCCTTGTCTAAGATACCACCTGTAAACAGCGAAGAGTGCTGAAAATATAACAACCAGCGCGGTGATCACGCTGGCTGCCGTAATGATTGTGTTTGTAGTTATGTACATACAGTTCTCCTGTCAGTTATTCATGCTCGCAGTCCTTATGCCCTGGACCTCCCGGTACGTGGCCTGGCTTAAACTGCTTATGATCCGGGCTGTAATCTCCCTCATAAGGCGTGCTGTCGATCACTGGTTGCCTGCCGGGATCATCTTTTCCGGTTGCTGGGCCGTAGGGTACGGGTGTCTTGTAGTTCATATCTGGCTTGTTTTTGTTCATAGTTGATTCCTCTCTTTCTTGATAAATAAATTAAGCCGTTGATTTGCGGCAGGTTGCTATATCAGAAATTCTATACGTGTAATGAAATATGATGTGTAGTTGACATCTTCGGCATTCGTGAAATGGATTGCTAAAAATCCTTCATCATTCACTGCGGATACGTCAAGGTCC